>NZ_BAAHSI010000027.1:0-65406 GCF_054601575.1 Faecalimonas canis
GGTGTTAGCAACACGTGCAAGGTAGAGAAACTTAATCAACTCATCAGAGGATGGATTAACTATTTCAAGATAGGAAGTATGAAAGCCCTTTGTGCGAAACTTGATTCAAAGATTCGCTATAGACTTCGTATGTGCATATGGAAACATTGGAAAACACCACAGAATCGTGCAAAGAATCTCATAAAACTTGGAGTGCCCAGATGGGCGGCATGGAGGCCTGCATACTCCAAAGGGTATGCAAGAGTCTGCCGCGCATCAGATGTAAGCCAAGCAATAAGTAATAAGAGACTAGCCTCATTTGGGCTAATCTCTATGTTAGATTACTACACCGAAAGGTGTGTTACTTGTTAAGTTGATTGAACCGCCGTGTACGGAACCGTACGCACGGTGGTGTGAGAGGTCGAAATTTCTCATTTATGAGAAATTTCTCCTACTCGATTTGATGGTGAGAGGTATGGTATAATAAAAGAAAAATAAGGAGTAGAGGACGGATGAAAAGAAAGCAGAGTAAAGGGATTATCATTGTTATTACTATAGTAGTTTTAATTTTAGCAGGAGGTTGTTATGGAGCGTATCGCTGGTACAAATCGTCCATCAGTGAAAATTATTATGTTGCACAGACGAAAGAGGGAGATATAGAAGTTTCCTTCCAGCGTTATGCAAAGTCGGAGTATTTTCTCAAAGATGTGCCGGACTATATAAGTTTATCGGGAGGAGAAAAGTCCTTTAAAGAGGAAGAGGAGAACGGATATGGATTTATTCTCGGACAGGTTAAAATGGCTACAGACACTTATGTTGAAGGGGCAGAGTATAAAATGTATCTTATTCAGAAAAACGGAAATGAGCAGGCGGTGCCTCTCTTATTTACAACAGTTTTTAATGATGAGGGCGGAAAGAGAACAGACGGTAAAGACAGATTTCTACTTTACAGAGCAGAAAAGCAGTCTTTATACGGCAGTGCGTATTGAGAGGGACGGAAAAGAAGTGATGGGGGTGGATTTGAAGGTAGTTGAATAAAGATATGAGAAAAAGGCTTTCCATGAAATGTGCATGGGAAGTCTTTTTTTATGAAAATAGTTAAAAATTAACAAAAAATTCATCCGGTGTGCTACAATGATTGGTAGAAATATTCTGTGGAAAAATAGGAGGTATTTAGGATGGCAGAAAATAACACAGTGTATCATGATTATGCGGTGGAACAGATTGAAAAATTGATTTCCATTGATAGTCCGACAGGCTATCACTATAACGTAGTGAAATATTTACAGGAAGAACTTGAACATATGGGATTTGAAGTGCGTACACTCAGAAAGGGTGGAGTGATTGCAAATCTCGGCGGAGAAGGAAATCCTTTAATGATGATGGCGCATGTTGATACATTAGGGGCGTTTGTACATTACATAAAAGGAGATGGAAGACTTGCCATTTCCAACGGAACACTTAATCAGAATAATATTGAAACAGAAAATGTTCGTGTTTTAACAAGAGATAAGAAAACATACGAGGGAACAATTCAGTTGGCAAACGCTTCTGTTCATGTAAATCCTGATATTAATGAGGAAAGAAAGTTTACTAACTTAGAAGTCGTGTTAGATGAAAATGTAAGCAGTAAGGAAGATGTAGAAAAATTAGGTATCTGTGCAGGAGATTTCATTATGGTAGAGCCTAGATTTCGTATAACAGAGAGCGGTTACATTAAGAGCCGTTTTTTAGATGACAAGGCGTCTTCAGGCATTTTACTTGCTATTGCAAAATATGTAAGTGAGCATAAAGGATGCTTAAAAAGAAATGTACAGATTTTCTTTACCGTACATGAAGAAGTCGGACATGGGGCAGCTTGTGGAATTACAGATGATATTCAAGATATTTTGGCTATTGATATGGGATGTGTAGGTGATAACCTAACTTGTACGGAAAGACAGGTTTCTATTTGTGCAAAAGACGGAAGAGGTGCATATCATTTTGAAATGGTAAATGAATTGATTGACGTTGCTAAAACAAATAATTTAGATTATGCGGTAGACATTTATCCTTTTTATGGCTCGGATACGGCAGCAGCCATGACAGCAGGAAGAGATGTTCGTCATGCACTAATTGGTTCAGGCGTATATGCTTCTCACGGATATGAAAGAACGCACAGAGATGGGGTTAAGAATACATTTGAATTGGCATTAAATTATGTAATATAAGAAATTTTATAAAAAAGCAATATATATAAAATTGTGAACAAAAATCGCATAGACGGAAACAGCATATTTTTATATACTGAATAAATAAAGACTAGAGAGGAGAAAGTTATGAGCAAAGAGAAAATGACCGGAAGAGTAACTATACCTACAGATGTTGACGTAGTACCGGAAACACTGGAATTAGTAAAAAGATGGGGAGCAGACGCCATTCGTGACTGTGACGGTACAGATTATCCGGAAGAATTAAGAGATGTAGATGCGAAAGTATATTCAACATATTATACAACAAGAAAGGATAATGCGTGGGCAAAGGCAAATCCTGATGAAATTCAGCAGATGTATATTATGACATCTTTCCATACAGCAGTAGATACAGAATTATCTATTCATTTAATGGATCATTTATATCCTGATATGTTAAAAGTAAACTCTCACGATGACATTACAAGATGGTGGGAAGTAATTGACCGTACAACAGGAGAGGTTGTTCCTGTAACAGAATGGGATTACAGTGAAGAAACAGGAGATGTGACAATTCACGGAGCAAAACCTTTCCATGATTATACAGTAAGTTTTCTTGCATACATTATGTGGGATCCGGTACATATGTACAATGCGGTTGTAAATGACTGGAAAGATGTAGAAAAACAAATCACATTTGATGTTCGTCAGCCAAAAACAAAAGAATTTACAATGAAACGTCTTCGTAAATATATTGAAGATAATCCACATATTGATGTTATCCGTTATACAACATTTTTCCATCAGTTCACATTAATTTTTGATGAAATGGCGAGAGAAAAATATGTAGACTGGTATGGATATTCAGCATCTGTAAGTCCATATATTTTGGAACAGTTTGAAAAAGAAGTAGGATATAAATTTAGACCGGAATTTATTATCGACCAAGGATACATGAACAATCAGTACCGTATTCCTTCTAAAGAATTCCGTGATTTCCAAGCATTCCAGAGAAGAGAAGTTGCCAAATTAGCAAAAGAAATGGTAGACCTTACACATGAACTTGGCAAAGAAGCAATGATGTTCTTGGGTGACCACTGGATTGGTATGGAACCATTTATGGATGAGTTTAAGACAATCGGATTAGACGCAGTAGTAGGAAGTGTCGGAAACGGTTCTACTTTACGTTTGATTAGTGATATTCCGAATGTAAAATATACAGAGGGACGTTTCCTTCCATATTTCTTCCCTGATACATTCCATGAAGGTGGAGATCCGGTAAAAGAAGCAAAAGTAAACTGGGTAACAGCACGCCGTGCTATTTTAAGAAAACCAATTGACAGAATCGGATACGGCGGATACTTGAAACTTGCACTTCAGTTCCCAGAGTTTATCGACTATGTGGAAAGCGTATGTGATGAATTCCGTACATTATATGAAAATATTAAAGGAACAACTCCTTACTGCGTAAAAACAGTTGCTGTATTAAACAGTTGGGGTAAAATGAGAGCATGGGGAAATCATATGGTTCACCACGCTTTATATCAGAAACAAAACTACTCTTATGCGGGAATTATTGAAGCACTTTCAGGTGCACCATTTGATGTGAAATTTATCAGTTTTGACGATATTAAAGAAAATCCTGCAATTTTAGACGACATTGATGTAGTTATCAACGTAGGTGACGCTTATACTGCACACAGTGGTGGAGCAAACTGGATTGATGAAACAGTTGTAACAGCTGTTAAGAAATTCATTTATAACGGTGGCGGATTTATCGGTGTAGGTGAACCGACTGCATACCAGTGGGAAGGACGTTTCTTCCAACTTGCAAATGCACTTGGCGTAGAAAAAGAAAACGGATTTAATTTAAATACAGATAAATATAACTGGGAAGAGCATGACCACTTTATCAAAGAAGACTGCACAAAAGATATTGATTTCGGTGAGGGTGAAAAGAACATTTTCGCATTAGACGGAACAACTATTTTAAGACAGATTGACAAAGAAGTACAATTAGCCGTAAACGAATTTGGAAATGGACGCTGTGTATATATCAGTGGTCTTCCATATAGTTTTGAAAATAGCAGACTTTTATATCGTTCAATCATCTGGTCTTCACATGATGAAGAAAACTTACACAAATGGTTCAGCTCAAACTTCAATGTAGAAGTACACGCATATGTGAAAAACGGTAAATACTGTGTAGTAAACAACACATATGAACCACAGAGCACAACTGTGTATAAAGGTGACGGAACAAGTTTTGACTTAGACTTAGATGCAAATGAAATCATTTGGTATGAAATCTAAATAGAAAAGAAAAAGCATTATCGAGTATGGAATGTACATCGGTGATGCTTTTTTTGTGAAGAAACTGTGAAAGGGGACGTAGTATTTTTTAATTTTACTACGTCCCCTTTCACAGTTTAGTCACATTTAATTCTCCGCCAGTGCTTTGACGGAGGAAACATATTCAGACGGGGTCATTCCCGTAATTTTTTTGAATTGTCTTGAAAAATAATGAATAGAGGAGTATCCCAAAGATTCGGAAATCTGCGTAAAGTTCATAAAATCTGTACGCATCATCTGTTTGGCGGCATCGATTTTCATATGAGAGAAATATTCGATTACGCCAAGTCCGGTTTTCTGCTGAAAAATTTTCTGCAATTGGGAACGTCCTACCATATTTTCTTTGCATAACTGGTCGATTGTCAGACGACATTCTAAATGACTTTCCATATAATCTAAAACACGGTTGAAAATCTCAGAACTTCCTTTAGATGCTGTTGTCTTAGGAAATGCGGGAGAATTTGTGTTTTGTGAACATCTGAGTAAATGAAGAAGAAAGTGTTCCAGTTCTATTCGGATTAACTGTTCTGCTCCGATTGGTTTGTCCTCTTTCTTTGTCATTTCCGTCAGATAAGGGTCATCTAATCGACAGTCAAACAACTGTTTTGCCTCTTTGATAATATCACCTAAAAGTGCTTTGCCTAAATCGTCTACTGTCAAAATCTTCTCTTTGAAAAAGTCCATGGCAGGACTGTTACATGAAAAAGAAATGACAACAAGATTTGGTGCGGAACTTCCGGTCGCCTGTAGGCGATGAAATTCATTTGGTTTATGAAAAGCGATTTCTCTCTTTTTCAGGCGGGTATGGATATTGTCCATGTAAATATCAATTTCTCCTTTATCTACAAATACAAATTCCCAAAAATCATGAGATTCTCCGGCAAAGGAAAAATCACTCATATATTCAAAATAGTGTATGGTAAATACATTTTTAATCGAAAGAGTATTTTCAAGATTTACACTTTTATAACTCATTAATATGCCCTCCCATTTCTTTGGCAAAGTTAGAACATTAACTTTCCAGAGATTTGCGATATTCGTTCGGAGATAATCCGGTTTCTTTGCGGAATACCTGTGAAAAATAAGATTGTGATGAAAAACCGACTACGGAGGCAACTTTTGCGATTGGGTAATTTGTTGTATCTAATAAATGTTTTGCCTCAGAAATGCGTTTTTCAATAAGATAATTGATAGGAGAAATTCCTTTATAATGTTTGAAAGCGTGTACGAGATAATATTTATTGAGATAAGTTAAATCACTCAGTGTCTGTAAAGTAATATCTTCCATAAAATGTTCATCCAAATATTGTTCGATAAACCGGCATTCTTTTGTGATTTTCTTAGTCGGTGCAACGGAAAGAGTTGTTTTCGTTTTACGCATAATATTCCAAATCAAAATTTCCAAAAGGTTTTGGCATATGGATTCAAAATTTTCTTCTTTTGTCTGCACTTCGTGAAGAAGGGCTTTTAAATAAAAATAGACCTGTTCTCTATTATGCAGAAAGTTGTGAATACTATAGTCGAATTTTCCGTCTGTTTTGAATTGAAGACCGTTGATGCCAAGGACAATGTATTCCAAAGGCGTACCTTCGTTGCCCGACTCAGTGTGTGAAACGTTTGGGTTCACAATAACTAAATCATTTTCTTTTACCGGAAAACTTTGATTTTCAACAATAAAATTTCCCTCTCCGTGTGTAACGAAAAATAACTCTGTAAAATGGTGGGTGTGCACGATGCTATGCCAGTCTTTTCCATAACGTGCTTCTGTGATGTACAATAGACGGGCGTCAATTTTTTCTAAGGCTTTTTCTTCAAGACGATAGTTCTGATTGCTCATGTATTACCCTCCTTTGTTACATCATTATATAAGGTTTTCATTAAAAATTCAACAAATGAATTGCCATATCAGTTCAAAGATTCCACATCCGATCATAACTGTGACAGGCTGTAATTTTGTTTTTCTCAGAAGAACAAGTGCTGTGATAAAAATCAGTGTTCCACGGACACTGAAATCCGTTCTGTTTGGGAAAAATACGGTGAGTAGAATGGCAAGTCCCGCTACGGCAATCATGGAAACGACAACGGGGCGAAGAGTACTTAAAATATTTTGCATAATGGTTACGTTACGGTATTTGATATATAATTTTGCCAGTAAGGTAACGATGATACAGGAAGGAAGAATACAGCCGACAGTAGCACATAATGCGCCGAAAAAGCCTCCGATTTGTGTGCCTACAAAAGTAGCAGAATTGATTGCAATAGGCCCGGGAGTCATTTCTGCAATCGTTACGAGATCGGTGAATTGCCCAATAGTCAGCCAGTGATATTTGTCGACAACTTGTGCCTGAATCAGTGACATGGCAGCATATCCACCTCCGAAACTGAATGCTCCGATTTGTAGATAACTGAGAAAAAGTTGCAGATAAATCATTGTTGCTTCTCCTTTCTTGCATCAAAGACTGTTTTGCATACAGAAAACAGAATACAGATGAAAATAATAAAAAGAATATTGATTTTAAAATAGTAGTTGGCGATAAAAGCGCTTATCATAATAAAAATAGGAAGAAAATGCCTTCCTTTTATTACACCATATCCCATATCCCATACGACTGAAACGATAACTGCTCCCACTCCTGCACGCATACCTGTTAAAAGTGATTGGATAATAGGATTGCTTTGAAATAGGGTGTAAAAGCCTGAAATAATCGAGATAATAACAAAAGGTGGAATGATTGCACCGAGTATAGAAAGTCCTATACCTGCCAGTCCGCAAAGTTTATATCCGACTACGATTGCACCGTTGACGGCAACAGCTCCCGGAGAAGATTGGGCGATAGATATTAAATCCATCATTTCAGTTTCGTCAATCCAGTGAAGCTCGTCTACAAATTTGTTTTTCATTAGGGAAACGATAACGTACCCACCTCCGAAAGTGAATGTACTTAAATATAGTGTGGAAAAAAATAGTTTTTTCAAAATTTGTTTTTTATGTAGTTTTTGTTCCATATATTTACAACCTCCTTATTCACATAGTATAATCGGATAAAAACATAATTCAAATAATATTATTATATATAAATGATAAGTAAAACAATATAAGGAGAGAAAATGACACTTCGGCATTTAAGAATTTTTATTACAGTTTACCAAAAAGAAAGTATTACAAGGGCAGCAGACGATTTACATATGACGCAACCGGCAGTGAGCCTTGCAATTAAAGAATTGGAAAGTCGTTATCAGATAAGACTTTTTGACCGTATAGGAAAACGAATTTATATTACAGAGCAGGGGAAATGGTTGTATGAATATGCGCTTCACATTGTTTCCTTATTTGATGAGATGGAAGAAAGAGTGAAAACATGGAATAATAAAGGCGGATTAAGAATAGGCTCAAGTATTACGATAGGAAATTTTATTTTGCCTAAACTTGTATGTGAGTTTCAGAAACAATATCCTGAAATAGAGGTAAATGTATTTATTCATAACACGGATACGGTTGAGCGGAAACTTTTGGATAATCAGATTGATCTTGCATTGGTGGAGGGGAAAAATAATTATGAACAGTTAAAAAATGAGCGATTAATGGATGATCCTCTTTGTTTTATATGTGCACCGGAAAGCGAATTGGCAAAAAAGAAATGTGTGGCGTTAAAGGAACTGGAGAAATACCCGATGATTTTGCGGGAGAAGGGAAGCGCTGTCAGAGATGTGATTGACGAAAGTATGGGATATTATCAGATGAACTGCAAAGTGTTATGGGAAAGTGTAAGTACACAGGCGATTACCCGTGCGGTTTCACAGAATTTAGGGATTTCTATTCTTCCTTATCTTCTTGTGAAGGATGATTTAAAACAAGGAGTAGTATCTCTTGTGGAAGTGTCGGATTTCTCTATTTCGAGAGAGTTTTCTATTATTTATCATAAGAATAAATATTTTACCCCTATGGCAAAGGCGTTTATGGAACTATGCCGAAAAGAAGTCCCAGATAAAATATAGTTTTTTATAAATTTAGTGTTTTTTAATATCCGATAGCAATATATATAAAAAGAAAGACAAGATTGCTATAGAAAAATTGACGGAAGTAGTGTAATATAATGATTAGAAAATGAACAGAATTAACAAAAGGAGGAAGTTAATTATGAAAATGAAAAAAGTGACAGCACTTTTACTTTCAGTTGCCATGATTGCTACATTAGCAGCAGGATGCGGTAGCAAAGATGACAAAGATGCTAAAAAGGACGGAAAAACAGTTCTTAAAGTAGCAGCATTTGAAGGTGGTAACGGAGCACAGATTTGGAAAAATATTGAGAAGGCTTTTGAAGAGGAAAATAAAGATGTTGATGTAGAATTACACCTTTCATCTGAATTGGACAAAGACTTAACAAAAGATATTAAGAACGGAAATGTACCTGACGTTGTATACTACAACTTGGGACAACCAAGTGGTTTTACAGAAACAATGTTAAAAGAAAAAGCAATTGCTGACATCTCTGATGTATTTGATGATGAATTAAAAGAAAAATTAGTTCCTGGTATTACAGACAATGCAGCAGCACAGCCATATGGTGATGGTAAAATCTATTTAGCACCAATCACATACACACCAACAGGTTTATGGTACAACAAAGATTTATTTGAAGGACCAAACAAAAAATATGACCTTCCAACAACTTGGGATGAGTTCTTTGCACTTGGTGACAAGGCAAAAGCAGACGGAGTTTCATTGCTCACATATCCAATTCCAAGTTACTTTGATACAACAATGTATCAGATGTTAGCACAGGCTGGCGGAATTGATTTCTACAATAAAGCAGTTAACTATGACAAAGATACATGGACATCAGAAGCAGGTAAGAAAGTTTCTGATACAATTTCAAAAATTGCTCAGCCAAAATATGTTCACCCTGACACAGTTGCTAATGCAAATGCAGAAGGTGGATTTAAACTTAATCAGCAGAACGTAATCGATGGAAAAGCATTATTTATGCCAAACGGTAACTGGGTAATCGGTGAAATGGCTAACTCTACTCCTAAAGATTTCAAATGGGGTATGATGGCACCACCTAAATTCAGTGCAAACGATGAAAAACACTTCATCTACACATTTACAGAACAGATGTGGGTACCTGCAGAAGCAGAACAGATGGACTTAGCAAAAGACTTTGTTAAATTTATGTACTCAGACAAAGTTGTAGATTTAATGCTAGCAAACGAAACAACTAACAAAGAAACAGGTGAAACATCACCAGCACCAATCGTAGCACCTGTTGTTGGAGCATCTGACAAATTAGCTGAAGGAACAATTAAAGACACTTATACATTAGCAAACGCAGAAGGATACGAAACAGTATCTGGTGCATGGGCAACAACAAAACCAATCGAAGGTTTTGATATGAAAGCAACTGTATATGGTTCAATCGATGCTTTGAACTCAGGAGAAATGAAAGCAGCAGACTACAACAAATTATTAGTTGATACATGGAAAAAATTAGCAGAAAACGTAGAATAATTAATCAAGGTAGTTTAAGTTAGTTATTACAAACGGTGAGTTGTTATGACTCACCGTTTTTTAAAGGAGAAGGATAAGATTTATGAACAGAAAACGCTCAGAAAGACGATTTATCTTTGCTTGTTTGGCTCCGGCTACAATTTTGTTAGTTCTCTTTATCTTTATTCCGACAATTGATGTATTTCGTATGTCTTTATACCGTATGGGTGGTATTACAAATAAGAAAGAATTTATCGGACTTGAGAACTTTAAAACATTAATGGGAGATAAGAGTTTCTTACAGGCTATGCAGAATACGATTTTGATTATCGTACTTGTAATGCTATGCACAATCGTGCTTGCTGTTTTATTTGCAGCATTGTTAAATAGAGGAACATTTAGAGGAAAGAACTTCTTCCGTATTATCTTCTATATTCCAAATATTTTGTCAATCGTTGTTATTGCAGGTATTTTTGGAGCAATTTACAATCCAAGCACAGGTTTGTTAAATACATTTTTAGAGGCAATTCATTTGGACGGATTGGCACATAAATGGATGGCAGAGCCTAATATTGTTATTTACTCTGTAATCTTTGCGCTTGTATGGCAGGCAATCGGATATTATATGGTTATGTATATGGCAAGTATGGCTGCAATTCCACCTGATTATTATGAGGCGGCATCACTTGACGGTGCTACGGAATTACAGATGTTCTTTAAGATTACATTCCCATTAATCTGGAGCAATATCCGTACAACATTAACATTCTACATTATCAGTACAATCAATTTAAGTTTCCTTTTTGTTCAGATTATGACAAACGGTGGACCAAACGGAAAAACGGAAGTAGGATTAAACTATATGTATAAACAAGCATATGGTAACGGTGCATATGGATATGGTATGGCAATCGGTGTAGTTATCTTCTTATTCTCCTTCATTTTAGCGGGAGTTGTAAACAAGATTACTGACCGTGAAGTATACGAATTTTAGGAAAGGAGAGCAAAAATGGAAAACAAGCATAGAAAACCAACCAGTTTTATCTATAAATTATTCATCTATGTGGCTCTCTTTACGTTAGCAATTTCGATTATCGTACCGGTTGCATGGGTGTTTATGGCGAGTTTAAAACAAAACTCAGAATTTATTGGAGCGAATGTTAGCCCTTGGTCATTACCAAAGGAATTTTTCTTCCAAAACTTTGTTGTAGCATTTAGAGATGCAAATATGGGAACTTTCTTTATTAATTCTGTAATTGTTACAGCGTTGGCATTGATTTTACTTCTTGTATTAGCTTTGCCTGCATCTTACGCACTTTCAAGATTTAACTTCAAGGGAAGAAAAATCTTAAATATGGGATTTATGGCTGGTTTATTTGTAAATATCAGTTATATCGTAGTTCCAATCTTCTTAATGTTAAGTGAAGTAGATAAAGCGTTAGGAATGGAATTCCTTTTAAATAACCGTTTTGTACTGGCTTTAGTTTATGCGGCGAGTGCATTACCGTTTACGGTATATCTGTTGAGCGGTTATTTCCAAACACTTCCAAAAGGATTTGAGGAAGCGGCTTATATAGACGGTTGTGGGTATTTCAAAACAATGGTTAAGATTATGATTCCAATGGCAAAACCAAGTATTATTACAGTTATTTTATTTAACTTCCTGTCATTCTGGAATGAGTATATTATTGCTTATACATTGATGGACGGAAATGATACATTGGCAATGGGATTGAAAAACTTAATGGCAGTAGAAAAAACAGCGACAAATTATGGTATCATGTACGCAGGTTTAGTTATCGTTATGTTACCTACGTTGATTTTATATATCGCAGTTCAGAAACGTTTGACAGAGGGTATGACTCTCGGCGGATTGAAAGGTTAGGAGGTAGATGTAATGAAAAATTCAGTGAGAAATATTATCATGTGCATTGTTTTCGTTATTTCCTTAGCCTTGATCATTATCGGACAGAGAAATATTTCGGTTTCGGGATTGATGATGGAGATAGTGGGTCTGATAGGACTTTTAACACTTTTGTTTGTTTACAATCACAGATTTAAGTAAGAAAAAGGGGTATCGCAAGCGATACCCTTTTTTAGTTGTACGAACGGAAAAGGTAGAAAGTTCAAAGAACTATGAATTGAGGACGATTGTGCAAAGATAGAAAGAAATCACCTAAAGATTTACAAATTCAGTTGATATAAAATAATAGATAGTATAAAATATAGTTAGAAAAAACGTGATGGAGGCGGAAAAATGAAAAAACCAGTATTAGTAATTATGGCGGCAGGTATGGGAAGTCGTTACGGTGGATTAAAACAGATTGATCCAGTAGATGAACAGGGTCACATTATTATGGATTTCTCAATTTTTGATGCAAAGAGAGCAGGATTTGAGAAGGTTATCTTTATTATTAAGAAAGAAAATGAAGCGGACTTTAGAGAAGTAATCGGAAAGCGCATGGCAAACCACATGGAAGTTGCATATGTATTCCAGGATCTTAATAATCTTCCGGAAGGATTTTCAGTTCCTGAAGGTCGTGTGAAACCATGGGGAACAGCACACGCTGTATTGAGTGCCATTGATGAAATTGACGGACCATTTGCAGTGATTAATGCCGATGATTATTATGGAAGACATGCTTTCCAGACAATTTATAATTATTTATCTACACATGAAGATGATGATAAATATCGCTATACAATGGTGGGATATGAATTACAGAATACCGTTACAGATAATGGACACGTTGCCCGTGGAATCTGTCAGGTAAGCGATGATGGCAAGTTAGAAGGTATTCAGGAAAGAACGCGTATTGAAAAGCGTGATGGAAAGATTGCGTTTACGGAAGATGATGGAGAAACATGGACATTTGTACCGGGTGAAACTCTTGTATCAATGAATATGTGGGGATTTACAAGAAGCATTTTAGATGAAATCAAAGCAGGTTTTCCGGCATTTTTGGAAAAAGGAATTGAGGAAAATCCAATGAAGTGCGAATATTTCCTACCTACAGTTGTAGATGATTTAGAAAAGGCGGGACGTGCAGAAGTTACTGTATTATCTTCAAAAGATAAATGGTTTGGTGTAACTTATAAAGAAGATAAACCAGTTGTAGTGGAAGCAATTAGAAAAATGAAAGAGGACGGATTATATCCGGAAAAATTGTGGGGAGAAGAATAATGGCAGCAGAAATGAGTCAGGGACAGAAAGAAGCAATTGAAAGTTATCAGTTTGCAGGAGAATTAGTTGATGTAAGACCATACGGAAGCGGTCATATTAACGATACATATTTAGTGACATTAAAAGAAAATGACAGTGAGAAAAAGGTAATTCTTCAGAGAATGAACAAGAGCATTTTTACAAAACCGGTAGAGTTAATGGAAAACGTTTTAGGTGTTACTTCTTATTTAAGAGAACGTATTATTGAAAATGGCGGAGATCCGGAGAGAGAAACGTTAAATGTTATTCCTACAGCGGAAGGAAATGCATATTTTGTGGATTCGGAAGGAGAATATTGGAGAGCATACAAATTTATTACAGGTGCGACAAGTTATGATGCGGTAGAAACACCGGAAGACTTCTATCAGAGTGCAGTATCTTTTGGAAACTTCCAGCGTCTGCTGGCAGAATATCCGGCTGAAACACTTCATGAAACAATCGAAGGCTTCCATGACACGAAAGCACGTTTTGCCGTATTCAAAAAAGCAGTGGAAGAAGATGTCTGCGGTCGTGCGGCAACTGTACAAAAAGAAATTGATTTTGTTCTTGCACATGAAGAGGTGGCAAATGTATTTGGCGATATGCTTGCAAAAGGGGAACTTCCGCTTCGTGTAACACACAATGATACAAAATTAAATAATATTATGATTGATGATGCGACAAGAAAAGGTATCTGTGTCATTGATTTAGATACGGTTATGCCGGGGCTTGCGATGAATGATTTTGGTGATTCAATCCGTTTTGGTGCAAGTACGGCAGCGGAAGATGAACAGGATTTAAGCAAAGTTTCCTGTGATATGGGATTATTTGAAATTTATACAAAAGGATACATTGAAGGATGCGGCGGACGCTTGACACAGAAAGAAATTGAGATGCTTCCGATGGGTGCAAAAGTCATGACATTTGAATGTGGAATGCGTTTCTTAACAGACTACTTAGAAGGAGATCATTACTTCAAAATACACCGTGAAGGACACAACTTAGATCGTTGTCGTACACAGTTTAAACTTGTGGAAGATATGGAAGCAAAATGGGATACAATGCAGGAAATTGTAAAAAAATACAGTGAATAACAGGTAACGTTTAACAATGCAAATATAGGAGGTAGAGAGATGAGAATTTTAGTAACAGGTGGAGCAGGGTATATCGGAAGCCATACATGCATTGAATTAATTCAGGCAGGATATGACGTAGTGGTAGTTGACAATCTGTGTAACTCATGTGCTGAGGCGTTGAATCGTGTAGAAAAGATTGTAGGAAAACCAATTAAATTTTACGAGGCAGATATTCGTGATGCGAAAGCGATGGATGATATTTTTGCTAAAGAAGATATTGATGCAGTTATCCATTTTGCAGGTCTAAAAGCAGTAGGAGAATCTGTTCAGAAACCGTTGGAATACTATGATAACAATATTGCAGGTACATTGGTACTTTGTGATGCAATGAGAAAAGCGGGAGTAAAAAATATTATTTTCAGTTCGTCTGCAACAGTATATGGAGATCCTGCATTTGTTCCGATTACAGAGGAATGCCCGAAAGGACAGTGTACAAATCCATACGGTTGGACAAAATCAATGTTGGAACAGATTTTAACAGACTTCCATACAGCAGACCCAGAATGGAATGTTGTATTACTTCGTTATTTTAACCCTGTTGGAGCACATAAGAGCGGAACAATCGGAGAAAATCCAAAAGGTATTCCAAACAACTTAATGCCATACATTACTCAGGTAGCAGTTGGTAAATTGGCATGTTTAGGAGTATTCGGCGATGATTACGATACACATGACGGAACAGGCGTAAGAGATTATATCCATGTAGTAGACCTTGCAGTAGGTCATGTAAAAGCATTAAAGAAAATTGAAGAAAAAGCAGGCGTATGTGTTTATAATTTAGGAACAGGAAACGGATATTCAGTTCTTGATATGGTAAAAGCATTCAGTAAAGCGTGTGGAAAAGAAATCAAATATGAAATCAAACCACGTAGAGCCGGAGATATTGCTACTTGCTATGCTGATCCTGCGAAAGCAAAAGCAGAATTAGGATGGGAAGCAGAAAGAGGATTGGACGAAATGTGCGAAGATTCATGGAGATGGCAGTCAAACAATCCAAACGGATATGAAGAATAAGAAACGAACGAAAAATAGATTGTGTTTATCTTAACACAATCTATTTTTTTATTCCTTTCAAAAAAGGAGGAAGGGTGGTATAATAGAATATCATATTGAATTTTGTAGAGGGTAGGTATATGAAGAGAGAAATTCAGTTTAAAGGACAACTTCGACTGTATATGCAGTGGCCGGCAATTATGATGATTTTACTTGTGGCAATGAACATATGGATTTATCAGATTGACAAAAAAGCAGGATTCGTGATGACGGCATTTGTTTTGATTTACGGAGTGATTGTAGGAATCCTTTATTTCTATAATAAATCACTGTTATTGTCAGAACTTGTGGAATTTGCAGGACAGTATGGAGCAGTTCAGAATGTGTTATTAAAGGAACTGTCAATCCCATATGTTATTCTTTTAGAAGACGGAAATGTTATTTGGGTAAATGAACAATTTTCCGAGTTAATGGGTGGCAGAAGAGAAAAATATTTAAGTAAGTATATCCCAGAGTTAAATAGAGGGCTGTTTCCGGCAAAGGAAGGCGAGAAGTCAAAGACGGAAATTTCATATGGGGATAGAGATTACGAAGTTGAGTTTTCTAAGATTTCCGTGCAAGATTTTAACGAGGCAGAGCCGCTTGTGGAAATTCCGAAAGGAAAGGATTATTTTATTACGGCGTGTTTTAGAGATATTACGGAGTTGAAGACATATATCAGAGAGAACGATGAACAGCGTCTTGTTTCCGGTTTGATTTATATTGATAATTATGATGAGATTATGGACAGTGTAGAGGAAGTAAGACAGAGTCTTCTTGTGGCGCTGATTGACCGTAAAATTAACCAGTATATCGCAAATGTAGACGGAATTGCGAAGAAATTAGAGAAAGACAAATACTTTATTGTCATTAAGAAACATTTCTTTGAGCAGATGAAGGAAGACCGTTTTTCCGTGTTGGAAGAAGTTAAGAACGTAAATGTCGGAAATGATGTTCCGGCAACTCTCAGTATTGGTTTTGGGCTTAGTAATGATACATATGCGCAGAGTTATAACTATGCCCGTGTATCTATTGACCTTGCACTTGCAAGAGGGGGAGATCAGGCTGTAGTTAAATCTTCCGAAGGAATTGAGTATTTCGGTGGAAAGAGAGAACAGACCTCTAAGAATACACGAGTGAAAGCCCGTGTTAAAGCGGAGGCGCTTCGTGAGTTTATCGCAGCGAAAGACCGTGTTATTATTATGGGGCATAAAATAGGAGATGTGGATTCGTTTGGTGCAGGTATCGGTATTTACCGTGCTGTAACGGAGATGGAAAAGGAAGCACATATTGTTATCAATGATATTACAAGTTCCGTGCGTCCGCTTTATGAGTCGTTTACGAAAAATCCATCATACCCTGATGATATGTTCCTTACATCCAGAAATGTGGAAGACTATGTGGATAGCAACACAATGGTAGTGGTTGTAGATACGAATAAGCGTGAGTTGGTAGAGTGTGAAGAACTGCTCGATTGGGCAAAAATGATAGTTGTTTTAGACCATCACAGACAGGGAAGTGATGTGATTGAGGGAGCGGTTCTTTCTTATATTGAACCGTATGCTTCTTCCACCTGTGAAATGGTTGCGGAAATTTTACAGTACATTGTAGATGATGTGAAACTTCCGTCCATGGAAGCGAGCAGTCTGTATGCGGGAATTATGATTGATACGAACAATTTTATGAACCGAGCAGGTGTCCGTACATTTGAGGCGGCAGCATTTTTAAGAAGATGCGGAGCAGATATTACATTTGTAAGGAAGATGTTCCGTGAAGATATGGAAACATATCGTGCAAAAGCAGGAATTATAAGCAGTGCGGAAGTATATAGAGATATTTATGCTATTGCCCGCAGTGAAAATATGAAAATTGACAGTCCTACTATTGTGGGTGCACAAGCAGCAAATGAACTGCTTGACATTGGAAGAGTAAAGGCATCTTTTGTTCTGACACAGTATAATGGAAAGATATATGTCAGTGCAAGGTCTATTGATGAAGTGAATGTGCAGATTATTATGGAACGAATCGGCGGAGGCGGTCATATGAATACTGCCGGAGCACAGTTTACACATACGGATATGGATAAGGCGATTGATGTATTGAAACAGACAATAGATGTGATGATTGAAGAAGGAGATATTTAAAATGAAAGTAATATTATTAGAAGATGTAAAATCACTTGGAAAAAAAGGACAGATTGTAAATGTGAATGACGGATATGCAAGAAACTTTATTTTACCAAAAAAATTAGGTTTGGAAGCGACAAACAAAAACTTAAATGATTTAAAATTACAGAATGCAAATAAAGAAAAACTTGCACAGGAAGCGTTGGAAGCGGCGCAGGAACTTGCGAAAAAGATTGAAGCAGGGAAAATAGTTGTTCCAATCAAAGTTGGAGAAGGCGGAAGAACATTCGGATCTATTTCCACAAAAGAAATTGCTATCGAAGTAAAAAAACAAATGGGTTACGATATTGATAAGAAGAAAATTCAGTTGAAAGATGCGATTAAAACATTAGGAACACATATTGTTCCGATTAAATTACACCAGAAAGTAGTTGCAGAATTGAAAGTAAATGTAACGGAAGGCTAGGAGGAAAACCGCATGGACGAGGCACTCATCAAAAGAGTTTTGCCGCATAGTATAGAGGCGGAGCAATCGGTTGTCGGTGCGATGCTGATGGACAAAGATGCAATTATGACGGCAGCAGAAATTGTCAGCGGTGAAGATTTTTACCAGACGGCATATGGGGTTATTTTTGATGCGATTGTAGAGTTATTTAATGAAGGAAAACCGGTAGATTTGATTACTCTTCAGGAGCGTTTGAAAGAAAAAGACGTTCCGGCTGAGATTAGTAGTTTGGAATTTGTAAGAGATTTGGTGACTGCAGTTCCGACTTCCGCAAATATAAAATATTATGCGGATATTGTGTCTGAAAAGTCGATGTTACGCCGACTGATTAAATTAAATGAAGAAATAGCAAATACCTGTTATCTGGCGAAAGAACCACTTGAGGCAGTTCTCGAGATGACGGAAAAACGGGTGTTTGAACTTGTACAGAAGAGAAATTCAGGTGATTTTGTTCCGATTAAACAGGTTGTATTAAACGCTTTGGAAAGAATTGAGAAAGCATCTAAAAACAAGGGAACGGTTACAGGTATCCCTACAGGATTTTTAGATTTGGATTACAAGACTTCAGGCTTACAGCCTTCGGACTTGATTTTAGTTGCCGCCCGACCATCTATGGGGAAAACGGCATTTGTACTGAATATTGCCCAGCACGTTGCATTTAAGGAGAATAAGTCTGTTGCCATTTTCAGTTTGGAAATGTCAAAAGAGCAGTTAGTAAACCGTCTTTTTTCTCTTGAATCTCAAGTGGACGCACAATTACTTAGAACAGGTAATTTAAAAGACTCTGACTGGGAGAAATTGATTGAAGGGGCAGGAATTATAGGAAAATCTAATTTGATTATTGACGATACTCCGGGCATTTCTATTTCTGAATTACGCTCGAAGTGTAGAAAATACAAGTTGGAAAAAGGTTTGGATATTATTATTATCGACTACTTGCAATTGATGACAGGGCGTGTAGGAGGAAGAAGTGAGTCAAGACAACAGGAGATTTCGGAAATCTCTCGTTCTCTGAAAGGATTGGCAAGGGAATTAAATGTTCCTGTAATTGCTTTATCTCAGTTGAGCCGTGCTGTAGAACAGCGTCCAGATCACAGACCGATGATGTCAGACTTGCGTGAGTCCGGTGCGATTGAGCAGGATGCGGACGTTGTTATGTTTATTTACCGTGATGATTATTATAATAAAGATACGGAAATGAAGAATGTAGCAGAAATTATTATAGCTAAACAGAGAAACGGTCCGATTGGTACGGTTAATTTGACATGGCTGCCAAATTATACAAAATTTGCGAATTATTTAAAGAAAGAATAGAATTAGTAAAAACTCTCAATATGGGCTCTAAGTCAATAGTTGGGGTGGGATTTGAAAATCCCGCTCCATTGTTGCGTTTGAAGGCATTTTAGTGTTGTTGTGTAAAAACATCTGTTTTATTGCATGGTAAACAAAACTTCAAGAGCCAATCTGTTAAAATTAATTGGTTACAAGAAAAATACGAGTTCTGAGACGTTGGAAATTTCTGATTCCATATGATGTTCGTTTCAGGACTTTTATTTTATTATTGAATCCTTCGGTTGGACCATTTGTGATATGTGCATATTTAAAAGCATTTAGGATTTCCTTAGACCATGTGCGATAGGTTTTAGCAACCTTTTCAAACTCACTTAATCCAGAGGATTCGGCCGTTTTAATCCAATCGAAGAAGTCTTTCGTTGTTCGGAATACTTAGGATTCTGAGAAAGTTCATAAAATTTTTCTTTTAGATAATGCGCTCTTCTCAAGTCGTCGTTGTATAGAAGCCTTAAATCACAAGCTGTTTTATTCTCGTCTTTGAGTTTATTATATCTGCTTAAGATGAGTGTTCTGCTTCGTTTATAGTATTTCCGCAGTTGAGCAGGCATTGCTTTTTGTAATCTCTTTCGCACGCCTTCAATAGCCCAAGTGGTTTGCCTAATGAAATGGTATTTGTCAATAATGACTTCCGCATTTGGAAAGTAAGTATATGCCAGTTCTATGTAGGGTTTCCATATATCACAAACAAAGTGTTTTACTCGATACCTTTCATCTTTAGGAATAGAAGAAAAGTAAGATACCAAATGGCTGTATTGTCTGTCCGGAAGAATGTCTAGAACCTTGTGTTTTACTGGTTCGACTAGAATACATTGGAATTTACCGGTAGAAGCATTTCCACGGAACTCATCAATGGAGATGGCCGTAGAAAACTTTCTTCTGGAGTAAGAAATCGTATCTAAAACTCTTCCGACAGTGGAGATGGAAACATTAGTCTGTCTTGCCGTTTCCTTAATGTTTTGAGAGTTATGCAGGGGAGAGGCGATAAAAGCAGTTAGTCTTGTCGCTCTATAGGATCTTGGTATCACTCAGAGTATGAGTAAAGCAGGTTATCCATATGATAATGCTCCTATGGAAAGATATTTCAATACATTGAAAAATGATCTTATTTACCAGCATTATTACTGCATAGAGAAAGAACTCTACACAGCAATCGAAGAATTTGCGTATGTACAATATAATCATGTACGACTGCATTCTTATAATAACTACAAAACGACTTACGAGGCACGCTACGGGGTTGCATAACCCCTGTGACAGAAATTAGGTCGTAGTGTTACAAAAAAGCTTGACCACAACAAACATAACAAATAAAATAAGCCCTTTAGGGCTTAGTGAGTAAATGATGTTGCGCTTGGCGGACCTATTTTGATGAGTCTTTAGACTCTAGTGTCGGTAATAGATCCTTATAGGGTCAAAGCAAGCCACCGGCTAAGCCGGTGGTCTTGACTTTTAAATAAAATGAAAAATGCTGGGATAGATGATTTATTTAAAAGTATCCACCCCAACATTTATTTTAGAGCCGTGTTTTTTCATTTCACTACGTCCCCGATTGAGATTTGCTGTGTCCCTTTTCTTAAATCACCCCGTCCCCTTTTTAAATTTCTCCGGCACCGAGCAGACGGCGGAGTTTTTTTGCAGGAGATTTTCCCGCTTCTTTCCGCAAGGATTGTTGCTGGCGAATAAGAGAATCCAGTTTTTTGAAACGTTCTTCCTCCTGTCTTTCTTTTGCCTGTAAGAGAAAACTAACTTCTTTTGTTACTTTTTCGCTTACGGCTCTCGTAACAGAGTCTTCTAATATTTTGTTGTTTTGTGCAAGGATATTTTGAAAAGCCTGTCCGAGAAGCGCCTGTACCTGTTCACGCTTTTGATCTTGCACAACTTCGGCTCTGGAAACCGTCACTTCGTTCATTTCTTTTGCCTGTGCCATTTTCTGTTCTTTTAGACGGATGATGTCAGGTATCATGTTTTTTAAGTCTTTTAAAAACATTCCCTGTTCTTTCAGTTCTTTGATACAACGAAATAGTTGTATGTTCTCTTCTGTATAGTACCGATGCCCCATTTCCGTACGTCCGATAGGAAGTTCCAGTTCTTCTTCCCAGTATCTAAGGACATGTGTTTCCACATTGACCCGTTTGGATGCCTCAGAAATCATATAATGGACTTCGCCCATACAATCGCCTCCTAAGTTGTTCTATATCGTTTTAAGACATCTTAATCATACCATAAAATATGGGGGAATTTAGAAAGTTTTGACCGCAAGTTTTGACAATATTCGAGGGAATTTTTCTATTGCAAAAAGAGAGTATTGCTCAATCGTAATGATCCACAATACTCTCTTTAGATTGTTGTCCAATATATAATTTATTATTATTGAGCAGAGATTGCTCCTGTTGGACACTGTGCTGCACAAGCACCACAGTCTACACAAGCGTCAGCATCGATTTCGTAGTGTTCAGCACCCTGAGAGATTGCTCCTACTGGGCATTCTGCTTCACAAGAACCGCAGCTTACACATTCATCACTAATTACGTGTGCCATAGTATGTATCCTCCTTTTTAATCTGGTAAATTGCTTCACCGTTTATAAAAACTATTCTAATACAAAATAAAGAAAGATACAAGAGAATTTATGCTCTGAATTTAGTACAAGTTTTCTGTTTTACCTTTTTTATAAGCAGAGAGGATAATGCTTTTTGCGGCAGCGGCTTCCTCTTTTGTTGCTTCTCGGGTATCTTTTAAAGGATAATTCATGCCTAAATTTTCATATTTTACTTTTCCCATAGAATGATATGGAAGAACGTCAAGAGCTTTCACGTTGTTTAGTGTGCTTATGAATTTCCCTAAACGCTCTAAATATTCCTGATAAAGAGTGATTCCCGGAACGACAACGTGACGAATCCATACAGGGATATTTTTTTCATCAAGATATTTTGCAAAAGCAAGAATATTTTTGTTTGAGTGTCCTGTCAAATCCTTGTGTTTTTCGTCATCAATGTGTTTAATGTCTAGCATAACTAAATCGGTCAGTCCGAGAAGAATATTTAATTTATTCATAAAAACTTTGTTCTCCGGCTGGAACATAACTCCTGAGGAATCGATACAGGTATGAACTCCGTCTTTTTTTAATTGAGTAAATAATTCAATAAGAAAGTCCATCTGCATCATCGGCTCTCCGCCTGTAACGGTTACACCGCCATTGCGATAAAACGGACGGTTTGTGTAGAAACCTTCCAAGACTTCTGAAACAGTATGTTGTTCGCCTACGTTTACTTTCCAAGTGTCAGGATTGTGGCAATACTGACATCTCATTGGGCAGCCTTGAAGAAAAACAACATAACGGATTCCGGGACCGTCAACTGTTCCACAACTTTCGATAGAGTGAATATAACCTTTCGTCATAGTAAAAACCCCCTTTTATACGTTATATATTCGCATATTCCGTCATTGCATGGATATTTTTCTGATATATGTGCGTCCAATCCGCTAGCAGAAAACCGGACAGGCTTTCATGCAAGCATGACCCTGTCCGGCTTTTACTAACGTATGAATTTTATCGCTTACATACCTTCGTGGAATGTACGTGAAATAACGTCGTCCTGCTGTTCTTTTGTTAATTTAATAAAGTTTACAGCGTATCCAGAAACACGAACTGTTAACTGTGGGTAGTTTTCTGGGTGTTTCTGAGCGTCTAATAATGTTTCTCTAGTGAAAACGTTTACGTTTAAGTGGTGTCCACCCTGTTCTACATAACCGTCTAACATATTTACTAAGTTATCAATCTGCTGCTGATTTACTGCCATAGTGATTTCCTCCTATATTGTTTTATTATTCGTTGTCAATACTTTCCATAATGTTTGGAATGTTACAAGCCTGATTTCCACATTCTTCGATTCTGTCTAAGTCAAGATCTCCAGCGAAAATCTGGTCTTCTTTTCCTAACGCTCCAGGAATGATAGAGAATGTATTTGAAATACCGTCCTGAGCGTGTCTGAATGGGATTTTAGCAACTGATGCAAGTGATGCTAATGCGCCGTGAGAGTCACGTCCGTGCATTGGGTTTGCTCCCGGTGCTAATGGTTCTCCCATTTTTCTTCCGTCAGGTGTGTTACCTGTTTTCTTACCATATACTACGTTAGAAGTAATTGTTAAGATAGAAGTTGTTGGAACACCGTGACGATATGTGTGGTGTTTTCTTACTTTGTCCATAAATGAACGAACGATTTCAACTGCGATTTCGTCAACACGGTCATCGTTGTTTCCGTATTTAGGGAAATCTCCTTCTACTTTGTAATCTACAACTAATCCGTCTTCATCTCTTACAGGTGTTACTTTTGCGTATTTAATAGCACTTAAAGAGTCGGCAACTACTGAAAGTCCTGCAATACCTGTAGCAAAGTAACGTTTAACATCTCTGTCATGAAGAGCCATCTGAAGTTTTTCGTAAGAGTATTTATCATGCATATAGTGAATGATATTTAATGTATTTACATAAAGTCCTGCTAACCATTCCATCATGTCATCGAATTTTGCCATTACATCATCGTAATCAAGTACATCGCCTTCTACTGCGCGATATTTAGGTCCAACCTGAATTTTAAGTTTTTCATCAACACCACCGTTGATAGCGTATAATAAACATTTTGCAAGGTTTGCACGAGCTCCGAAGAACTGCATTTCTTTACCAACTCTCATTGAAGATACACAACAAGCGATTGCGTAGTCATCTCCGTGAGTCTGACGCATTAAATCATCGTTTTCATACTGAATTGAAGATGATTTGATTGACATTTTAGCACAGTATTCTTTGAATGCGTGTGGTAAACGTGTTGACCAAAGAACTGTTAAGTTTGGTTCTGGAGCAGTTCCTAAGTTATCTAATGTGTGTAAGTAACGGAAAGATGTTTTTGTAACAAGTGGACGTCCGTCAACACCAACACCACCGATTGATTCTGTTACCCATGTTGGATCACCTGAGAATAATGCATTATATTCAGGTGTACGTGCAAATTTAACAAGACGTAATTTCATAATAAAGTGGTCAATGTATTCCTGAGCCTGTTCTTCTGTGATTAATCCTCTGTCTAAGTCACGCTGGATATAGATATCGATAAATGTAGAAGTACGTCCAAGACTCATAGCAGCTCCGTTTTGTTCTTTAACTGCTGCAAGGTATCCGAAGTATAACCACTGGATTGCTTCTTTTGCATTTGAAGCAGGTTTTGTAATATCGTATCCGTAGATTTCACCTAATTTAGCCAAATCACCAAGTGCACGGATCTGTTCAGATAATTCTTCACGAAGACGGATGTTATCTCCTGTCATTCTTACTAAAGAAGTTGCTAACTGCTGTTTTTTGTCTTCGATTAACCAATCTGTTCCGTATAATGCAACACGGCGGTAGTCACCGATGATACGTCCACGTCCGTAAGCATCTGGAAGACCTGTGATAATAGCAGATTTTCTTGCAAGTCTCATTTCCGGTGTGTAAGCATCGAATACACCCTGATTGTGTGTTTTTCTGTATTCTGTAAAGATTTTTACAATTTCAGGATCTACTTCATATCCGTTTTCGTGGCAAGCATTCTGTGCCATACGGATACCGCCAAATGGCTGAAGAGAACGTTTGAAAGGTTTATCTGTCTGGAAACCAACAATCTGTTCTAAGTCTTTGTTTAAGTATCCAGGTCCATGAGAAGTAATTGTAGATACGATTTTTGTATCCATATCTAATACTCCGCCTGCTTCACGCTCTTGTTTAGAAAGGTCCATTACCTGAGCCCAAAGTTTTGTAGTTGCTTCTGTTGGTCCTGCTAAGAAAGAATCATCTCCTTCATATGGAGTGTAGTTCTCCTGAATGAAGTTACGGACATTTACAGATGTACGATTCCAACGACCAGGTTTAAAACCGTCCCAACTAGAATTCCAGTTTTTTTCCATTTTAAAAATCCTCCTAAATATGTTTACTTTATAATGTCACCAGAAGAGTGTATTTATACACCATTCTTTAGTTTGTTAAAATATTCACTACGCCTAGATTATAAGGAAAAATAGGGAAACCGTCAATAGCAGAAAGGCGGTTAGATTGTACTAAATTGAATACAGTATACAAGTTGATACAATTTTCCGGTAGGCAAATTGTAAAATTAAGAAAATATTTATTCTTTTTTCACAAAATTAGTGTATAGTAACAGTAGCAAAAAAACAATGTAAAGTAATTAGGAGTGTATAAAAAGATGAAAAGAAAGTTACAGGTGTTTTTAAGTTTAGTTTGCACTGCGGTGTTATTTTCTTCATGTGCTTCATCGGATACGCAGAAGGAGAATGTTGCACCACAGGATGAAGGAAGAAAGGTAAATGAAAGACAGGGAAATCTTGATGTATTAAATCCGATTGCATACAGTGACGTATCAGGAATCAAACTTGAACCGGGTTCTTACATATCTATAATAGGAAAGAGCAGCGACAGCGAATTTTGGAATGAAGTAAAAGCAGGAGCAGAAAGAGCGGCGGAAGATTTGAATACCGCTTTAGGATATAAGGGTGAAGATAAGATTAAAGTAAATTACAGCGGGTCTGCAAAAGGTGAGAATATCGAGGAACAGATTAATATTTTGGACGAGGAACTGGCGAGAAATCCGGTTGCGGTTGGAATAGCGATTATTGATTCTACTGCCTGTGAAGTACAGTTTGACTTGGCTGCAGAAAATGGTATTCCGATTGTGGCTTTTGACTCGGGAAGTGATTATAAAAATATTCAGGCGATGTGTTCGGCTAATAATAGTGAAATCGGGAAGACAGGTGCTGTAAAATTGTCTTCTATTGTAGAGGACGAGGGTGAAGTGGCATTGTTTGTACATGATAAAGAATCTACGAGTGCAAAATTGCGTGAAGAAGGATTTTTAAAAGAGATGCAGGAAAGTCATCCGAATATTAAAGTACCTCTTGTATATCATTTAGATGATTTGGAAGAGATGTCAAAGGTGATTGCTGCCGAGAAGAATAAGAATAAAAAAGAGGGAGAGAAAGATGTTCTTCCCGAAGAGATAACACAGACGGAAGCAATTCAGTATGTGTTGAAGAAAAATCCAAATATTAAAGGCTGCTTTTCAACTAACATCAATGTAAATGAAGAACTATTAAAAGCGTTGGAAGAAGACAGTGATTTGAAAATTGTTTCGGTAGACGGCGGTGAAAGTCAGTTGAAAGCGTTGAAAGACGGAAGAGTAAACGGACTGATTGTACAAAATCCATATGGAATGGGTTATGCAACAGTTATTTCAGCATCGAGGGCATCACTCGGAATGGGAAATCAGGCATTTATTGATTCGGGATTTATTTGGGTGACAAAAGATAATATGAATAAGAAGACAATTAAGAGAATGTTGTATTAAAAAATCAGGGGAATTTCCCCTGATTTTTTATTTCTTAGAAAGTGAGAAAATAAATTCTGTTCCTACGCCTTCGGTACTTATAACATTAATACTTTCTCCATGAACTTTTATAATTTCCTTTACAATAGCAAGACCAAGACCGGTTCCTTTTTTATCTTTTCCTCGGGATAAATCGGTCTTATAAAAACGTTCCCAAATCTGATGAATACTTTTTTTCGGAATACCGATACCCGTATCTTTTACGGAAATAAAAATTTTTCCGCCAAGTTCAGTTGTTTCTATGTAGATACTAGAATCAGGACTGCTGAATTTAACTGCGTTATCCAGCAGATTATATAAAACCTGTTGGATTTTTCGTTTATCTGCGTAGACCAAAAGTGTTTTAGAGGCAAACAAAAGTTCAATGGAAATTTTCTTTGCGGTGCATCTTCCTTCAAAGGAAACTGCGGTAGTGCGGATAATTTCGTGTATGTCAAAAGAAGTTTTGTCCAACAAAAGTTCTTTTGTGTCAAATTCATTTAACGTAAGTAAATCCTGCGTCAAATCAGTAAGACGTTCCGTTTCAAATAAAATGATATTTAAGTATTTATCATACATTTCTACCGGAATTGTTCCGTCTGCAATAGCATTTATATATCCTTTTATGGATGTGAGAGGAGAACGGAAATCGTGAGAAACATTTGCAATAAATTTTTTCTGATAACTGTTCATATCTCTCAATTGGTTTGACATATAGTTTAAAGATGCAGACAGGTATCCGATTTCATCATCTGTATTAATGTGTATTTCGTGTTCCAAATTTCCCGATGCATATTGTTTTGCTGCTTCCGTAATTTTGCGGAGTGGACGATAAATGAAAAAGTGCAGTCCGAGTAAAATGGAAAAAGATAAAACATAAATGACGAGTAATGTAATGTACACAACATTTAAAATCGAATTTTTTATCTCAGTTAAATCTGAATATGGCTTATGAATTAAAATATATCCTTTTGTATAAAATCCTTGTGTAATGGGGGCGATAACCGTAATCATTTCTTCTTGGAAAGAGGCATGATAATCGCCGACAAGATACTGCTCACTCCCCGTTTCTGCCGGATTGAATTTTTCAATTTCTATAGGAACAGAGGAGGAAGGACTATTCTGTGATGAGAGGAGAAGTTCTCCGTCTTGGTCGGTAATCCACACATCTGCATCCAGATAAGTAGTCATTCCGTTCAATTGTACCTGTGTGTCACTTAGCGACAGCGTATTTGTAAAAAATCCGGGCAGGTAGTCTTTTGCCATTAAGTTAGCTTCCTTATACAGTTCTCCGCCAATCTGTTTTTCCAGATTGGTTGCAAGGAGGGTAGAACCTAAAGTGGCTACTGTGAAAATACTGAGAAAGCCGAAAGCGATATAAATTAAAATAAATTTTAGATAAAGGGTACTTCGCATATTATTTTACCTCAAATTTATAGCCGATTCCCCAAACCGTTCCAAGACTCCATGTAGGATGGTCTTTGATTTTTGCGCGCAGTCGTTTAATATGCACGTCTACCGTTCGGGTATCTCCAATATAGTCATAACCCCAAATCTGATCCAACAACTGTTCGCGTGTAAAGACCTGATTTGGTGATGAGGCGAGAAAATACAGCAATTCTAACTCTTTAGGGGGCATTTCTACAGGTATATCATCAACCGTGACAGAATAATTTGTCAGGTTGATCTCAATGCCGGGGTAAGAAACACATTTACCTTTATCTGCCGCAGGAGTTTCCTGTTTAGCAGGCTGATAACGGCGAAGAACGGCTTTCACTCTCGCCACAAGTTCTTTCGCATCAAAAGGTTTAATCATATAATCGTCAGCGCCAAGTTCTAATCCAAGCACCTTGTCAAAGACTTCGCCTTTTGCGGAGAGCATGATAATCGGTGTATTAGATTTTGAACGGATTTCACGGCAAACCTGATAACCGTCAATGCCGGGCAGCATCAGGTCGAGAAGAATTAAATTCGGCTGATAAGTGTCAAAAGCAGTCAGGGCATCCTCGCCGTCATGTACCATCATTGTGTCAAAGCATTCTTTTGTTAGATAGAGAGAAATCAATTCTGCGATGTTTTCATCATCATCTACAATTAGGATTTTTTGTTTTGTTACCATAAATAAGTATCTCCTTTTCTTTTATTTGAACTCAACGATAGTTACACCGGCATCCCCCTCACCGAAAGCGCCAAGGCGGTATGATTTTACATATTTAAGACGTTTTAAATAATTGTGTATCCCCTGACGCAAAGCACCTGTTCCTTTTCCGTGTACAATTCGTACAGGGCTTAGATGTGCAAGATAAGCGTCATCTAAATATTTATCCAATTCAGCGATTGCTTCATCAACGGTTTTTCCAAGCAGATTTATTTCAGGACTTACGGAAAGTGATTTGTTCATTTTCATTTTTCCGTTTGATGTTCTACGCATCTGTTTGGCGGTAATTGTCATTGGTTCTTCAATGATTTCCAAGTCGGAAATATTTACCTGGGAACGTAAAATTCCCATTTGTACAAATAGATTTCCCTTAGCATCCGGAAGAGAACTGACTGTTCCGGTTAAGTTCATGCTAAGTACTTTTACGGATTCGCCAAGTTTGAAATCACCCGGTTTATGTTGTTTCTTTGGTTTTTTTGTCTGTAGTGAAGATTTTTCCTGTGTCTTGGAAATTTTTTGGCGAAGACGCTCACGCTCTCTTTCCATTTCAGCAACGGAAATATTTTCTTTTCCGAATTTACGGAAGTTTTTCATTGTTTCATCGGCAACTTCTTTTGCCTCGCGGAGAATTGTATTTGCCTTTTCGTTTGCCTCACGAAGAATGCGTTCTTTCTGCTCGTCCAGACGAGTCTGTTTTTTCTCTACACGAGATTTTAATTGTTGGATTTCCAGTTTATATGAAGCAATCTCCGCTCGCTCTTTTTCTATTGTTTTTCGGCTTTCTTCAAGATCAGAGAGTAAATCTTCAAAAGATTCATCATGTTCAGATAACTGGCGTTTGGCTTCGTCAATAATATAGTCCGGCAATCCCAGTTTGCCTGAAATGGCAAAAGCGTTACTTTTTCCCGGAATACCGAGTAAAAGCCGATAGGTAGGGCGAAGTGTTTCTACATCAAATTCACAACAGGCATTTTCTACACCATCGGTAGAAAGGGCAAATACTTTTAATTCACTGTAATGGGTTGTAGCCATTGTGCGAATGCCTCTTTGATGTAGGTGAGATAAAATGGCAGTTGCCAATGCTGCCCCTTCGGTTGGATCGGTTCCCGCACCCAATTCATCAAAAAGAACAAGAGAATGTTCGTCAACGTCTTTTAAAAATGATACGATATTTGTCATATGGGATGAGAACGTACTGAGGCTCTGTTCAATGCTCTGTTCATCTCCGATATCCGCATAAACTTCATGAAATACTGCAAGTTCAGAACGGTCAAGTGCAGGGATATGGAGCCCTGCCTGGCCCATTAAAGTAAATAGACCGACTGTTTTCAGAGAAACAGTCTTTCCGCCTGTGTTTGGACCGGTGATAATAAGCAAATCGAAATCACCGCCCAAAGTTAATGTGATTGGAACAACTTTTTTCTTATCTAAAAGAGGATGACGTCCTTCACGGATGTGAATATATCCTTTTGTATTAAAAAGCGGTTTGCTGGCGTTCATGGAAAGTGCGAGCATTCCTTTGGCAAAAATAAAGTCTAATTCTGTCAGAATGGCGAAGTTTGTCCGCAGTTCCTGAATATATTCGCCTGTTTCATCACTTAATCTTGCGAGAATTACCTGAATTTCCTCCTGTTCTTTTCCGTACAATTCCTTTAAGTCATTATTTAATTTGACAATCGCCATAGGCTCGATAAAAAGAGTAGAACCTGTGGAGGACTGGTCATGAATCATTCCCGACACCTGACTTCTGTATTCTGCTTTTACGGGAATACAGTATCTGTCACCACGCATTGTAATAAGAGAATCTTGTAAATAGGATTTCAGTGAGCCGTTAACAAGTGAGTTCAGTGTGGAGTGAACGCGTTCATTTAGTAACTGAATACTTTTTCGGATATGTTTCAGTGTACTGCTGGCGTCATCACTAATTTCATCTTCACCTAAAATACAGCGGGAAATCTCATTTGACAAAATGCTTAATGGTTCTAACTGGTTAAAATAAGGGTCAAGACAATCTTCCAAATCATCTGCTGTGTCGTGCCGGCCAAAAGATTTTACACGGTTTGTCACTTGCAGAAGTTTTGCAATACGCAGAAGTTCGTTACAGGTCAAAACTCCGCCTACATCAAGACGCATCAGGGAATCTTCTATCGGATAACATCCACTGAAAGAAATACGTCCTTTCTTCACGATTCTTGTAAATGCGGACGCTGTTTGTTCCTGAGCCAAGTTAATATCTCCGATATTAAGCATCGGACTTAATTTTTTACAACGTTGTTTTCCGCTGGGAGAGGAAGCCTGTTCTTCCAACAAATCAATGATTTTATTGTATTCTAATTTTAATTGTGCTTTTTTATTCATATTCCACCTCAATTTTCTAGCAAATTACAAAGTCCTTTAAGTTACATTCTACCCTATTTAAAGAGCAATGAAAAGGAAAATATTGAACAATGAACATCAATCATGTATACTATAAAAAGGAGAATAAAGGAGTCAATGAATGTCTATGGAATCAAATAAAATCCCAAAGGAATATTCAAATGAGCATGAAGAGGAAAAGAAAGAATTTTCCTTTTTACAGGAAACAATTAAGTCAGAGCAGATGACAGGCAGAAAACTGGCGGGCCGCATGACAATAATAGCGGTTTGCGGGATTCTTTTCGGTCTGATGTCATGTGTCGGCTTTTTTGCGTTAAAACCATGGGCAGAATCGACTTTCAATCAAAATACAAATAAAGTAACTATTCCTAAAGATAAGGAAGAGAAAGAACCGGCAAAAGAAGAGGAGCAGGTTCAGACCAACAGTCCTGAGATGACATTGGAAAGCCATGAACAATTAAACGAGGCATTATTTGAAGTGGCGAAAAAAGCGGAGAGAGGTGTCGTGGAAGTTCGGGGAATTCACGGAAAAGAAGGGTGGATTGAAGAAACATATGACACGGTAAATAGTGTGTCCGGCGTGATAATTGCAGATACGGGAGTGGAAATTCTTGTTTTGGCAAATAATTCTGTTTTAAAAGATGCGGAAAGTTTAAACTGTACGTTTTGCGACGGAAGCACATATGGTGCGGAGATGAAAAAGCAGGATAAAAACTTAGGAATAGCCGTATTTAGTGTGAAAAAAGCAATGCTGAAAAGTACGACTACTCAGCAGATAATGGCACTTGAATTGGGAAATTCTAATTTGGTAACGCAAGGAGATACATTGATTGCACTTGGGAAACCATTTGGTTATTCGGATGCAATCAGTTATGGTATTGCGAGTTCAATCGGCAAAGAAATATCTTTTGCTGACGGAGATTATCGTATGATTTTGACGGATATTCCGGGCAGTAATAATGGAAGCGGTATTTTCATTAATACGGCGGGGGAAGTTGTCGGTATGATTAAACCTAATTTGTCCGGCAGTGAAAAAGTATCTACGTCAAATGCATTGGCAATTTCTGATTTAAAAACAGAAATCGAACTTTTATCTAACGGAAAAAGCGTTTCCTATATAGGAATTACAGGGGCGGAAATCACGGCAAAAATTGAGGAGGAGCAAGGACTTCCGCAAGGATTATATGTCAAAAATGTAGAGAAAGATTCTCCGGCGATGGCAGCGGGTATTCAGTGTGGAGATATTATTGCAAGTGTAGGAAGAACAAAAATAACTACACAGGATGCCTATCAGAATGCGATTTTAGAATATGAGTCGGGAACACAGATAGAATTAAGCGGAAAACGAAGAAGCAATAACGGATATGTGGAAATAAAATTTGCTGTAACCGTTGGAAGCAAAGAATAGAAAAGAAAGAGGAAAGAAATGAAGTATATTAACACATTACATGAGGGTGAAACAGTTAGGGACATTTATTTATGTAAAACAAAACGTTCTGCGGAAACAAGAAATGGGAAACCGTATGACAATCTGATTTTGCAGGACAAAACAGGAACGTTAGATGGAAAAGTGTGGGATCCAAATTCCAGCGGAATAGCAGATTATGATGAAATGGATTTCATTGAAGTTTTTGGGGAAGTTATCAGTTATAACGGTACGCTCCAGTTAAACATTCGACAAATCCGAAAAGCATTCGAGGATGAATACAATCCGGCAGACTATATGCCGACAAGTGAAAAAAGTGTAGATGCAATGTACGATGAATTGCTCGGATATATTAGGCAGGTCAATAATATATATTGCCGTCAGGCGTTAGAATACTATTTTGTCAATGATGAAACGTTCATCAGACAGTTTAAAGGACATTCGGCAGCAAAAACAGTACATCATGGTTTTGCGGGAGGCTTGTTAGAACATACATTAAGCATTGTAAAACTTTGTGAATACTATGTGGGAGCGTATCCGATTTTAAACAAAGATTTATTATTCACGGCAGCAATTTTCCATGATATTGGAAAAACAAAAGAATTATCCGCATTTCCAGAAAACGATTACACAGATGACGGACAGTTATTAGGTCATATCGTAATCGGAGTAGAAATGATACATGATGCAATTCGTACCATTGACGGTTTTCCACAAAAATTGGCGAGCGAATTAAAACATTGTATTTTAGCACACCACGGGGAGTTAGAGTACGGTTCCCCTAAAAAACCGGCACTTGCTGAGGCAGTTGCGTTAAATTTTGCGGATAGTACAGATGCGAAAATGCAGACATTAACAGAAATATTTAAGGATAAACAGGGAAGCGAATGGCTTGGATATAATAGGTTGTTTGAATCGAATTTAAGAAGAACCAGTTTGTGATAAAAGTGTGAACGGGGACGTAGTAAAATTAAGAAATGCTACGTCCCCGATTGAAGTTTACCGTGTCCCGAAATGAAGGAGTAAGTATGAAGAAGAATGAAACAGCAGTAGTAAAAATAGAAGATATAGGTGTAAATGGTGAGGGTATAGGCAAAGTTGACGGCTATACACTTTTTATAAAAGATGCAGTTATTGGTGATGTGGCAGAAGTTAAGGTGATGAAAGCGAAGAAGAATTATGGTTATGCTAAGTTGATTAATATTTTAGAACCTTCAAAAGACCGTATGGTAGCGAAATGTCCGGTAGCAAGACAGTGCGGAGGATGTCAGATTCAAGAACTTTCCTATGAAAAGCAGTTAGAATTTAAAGAAAAAAAGGTGCGTGGAAATTTAGAGAGAATAGGTGGATTTTCTTCTGAATTTTTGGACACTGTAATGGAGAAAATTTGTGGAATGGATAATCCGTTTCACTACCGCAATAAAGCACAGTTTCCATTCGGGACGGATAAAAACGGTCAGATTGTAACTGGCTTTTATGCGGGAAGAACGCATCAGATTATTCCGAATAGAGAATGTTCACTAGGACGTGAGGAAAATGGAGAAATTTTGCAAATTATTTTAGATTTTATGAATAAATATCATATCACTGCCTACGATGAAACAACAGGAAAGGGGATTGTACGTCATGTTTTAATCCGATTTGGTTTTACTACCAAAGAGATTATGGTTTGTCTTGTGATAAATGGGGATAATTTTCCTCACAGCGAAAAATTAGTGGATAACTTACGAAAAATTGAAGGAATGACGAGTATTACCTACAGTATAAATAAAGAAAATACGAATGTGATTATGGGCAAAAATATCCGTTTACTTTGGGGACAGGAATATATCACAGATTATATCGGAGATGTAAAATATCAGATTTCTCCACTTTCTTTTTATCAGGTAAATCCGAAGCAGACGAAAAATTTGTATCAATATGCGTTGGATTATGCGGGGTTGACCGGCGAGGAAACGGTGTGGGATTTATATTGTGGAATTGGTACAATTTCTTTGTTTTTGGCTCAAAAGGCAAAAACAGTATATGGTGTGGAAATTGTTCCACAGGCAATTGATGATGCAAAGAGAAATGCAGAGATTAATGGAATTAAAAATGCGGAGTTTTTCGTAGGGAAGGCGGAAGAAATTTTGCCCGAATATTATGAAAATTATACTAGGGAGCATGATGGTGAAAAGGCGTATGCAGATGTGATTGTTGTTGACCCACCACGAAAAGGTTGTGATGAAACGTTGCTTCATACAATGGTGGAAATGAGCCCGAAGAGGATTGTGTATGTGAGTTGTGATTCGGCTACGCTGGCGAGAGATTTGAAGTATTTGTGCGGAAATGGGTATCGATTGGAAAAGGTTCGGGCGGTGGATATGTTTCCGATGACGGTGCATGTGGAGAGCGTATGCCTACTGGAAAGAGAAAATGTGTAGATATTTTTTAAGTGTATCATACATTTTTTGTGTATAGAAAAAGCGGATGTTTTGTAACAGTGTTTACGGGGCACCCGCTTTTGATATTCTATTTAGTTTACTAATGACTAGTAATCCGGTTCTGTTTACATTCTGCTATATTGAGATGTAAATATTCCTAAAATTCTATCAAATCCCACAAATAATTTGACACACCAAAATCCTAGGTCTATAATAAAACGCAATAATGAATTATCTAAAGGAATTTTTACAAAAAGAACGGATGACAAAGGGGGCAAAAGAATGAAATACATCAGACAGTATTTTGGAATGCGAAAAGAACTCTATATTTTGTTCTGGGGCAGGGTTGTGACAAATATGGGGGCGCTTATTTGGCCAATGATGACATTAATACTGAAAAATAAATTGGGATATTCGGCATCACAGATTGCCAGTATTCTCATTCTCCTCGGTATTGCTCAACTTCCGTGTACACTAATCGGCGGAAAATTGGCAGATAGGTTTAACAAACGAAATTTAATTATTATATGTGACATGGTGACAGTTATAAGTTACTTTATATGTGCATTTCTGCCAATGTCGGAGAAGGTGATACCGTTGCTGGCTTTAGCTGCTATTTTTGCACAGATGGAATGGCCAAGTTACGATGCGTTAGTAGCAGATTTATCTTCGGTAGAGGATAGAGAACGGGCGTACAGTCTGAACTATTTGGGTGTAAATCTTGGTTTGGTATTAGCGCCAACGATAGGTGGATTTTTATTTGCAAAACATCTTTCGCTTGCATTTCTCATTAGCAGTGTGGCGACATTTTCATCAACTGTGCTGATATTCCTTTTTATCAAGGATATTACACCGGTGAAAACGCAGGAAGTGTCCGGTCAGTATGAAGAAGTCCGTGAAGGACATAGTATTTGGCAGGTTTTATGGGAAAATAAACTGTTAATGCTATTTATGTTATGTGGCGGTATTTGGATGCTAGTTTATAATCAGTTTAATTTTCTGCTTCCTCTGAATTTAGAGCAATCTTATGGGGAGCAAGGGGCAGTTCTGTTTGGCACGCTTACAAGTGTAAATGCGTTTGTTGTAATTGTCGGGACACCGATACTTACGAGGGTTATGGTGCGTATTCGGGATGTGGAACGGCTTCTCATAGGGCAGATTTTGATTGTGATTGGATTTTCCGCCTATATATTTATACAAAATGTACTTGTTGTTTGGTTTGTATCCATGATAGTTTTTACACTCGGAGAGATTTGCGAAACATTAGGGAGGCAGCCATATTTGACAAGACGTATTCCGGCATCACATAGGGGAAGATTTTCTTCCTTTTATACCGTGTTTGCGGGAACTTTTCAATTAGGCGGGCAGAAAGTTGTAGGTAGTATGGCTGATATGATGTCTATGCAGAATGTGTGGTTGTTCATCGTAATTATAGGTGTTATGAATGTTGTAGGTTATTATATTCTTCGCCAAAAAGACAGGAAAGCTTTTTCGTTACTTTATAAATAAGGGATTAGTATATACTCTTTTTCAAAAACAGTTTAAATCATACAAAATTGTTTCTTGGGAAAGAGTATATTTGCGTTTACAACTCTATTTTTTTTTTTTTTTTTCAGATATTTAAAAGAAAAAACCCTTAAAGTCTTGTAAATTTTTGGGAGTTTGATATAGTATAAGTAGTCATTCATATCGCAAAATAATCGGTTTTTCGACATGAGATGACATATTATTTATATATAAACGGATGAGGAGGGATTTTACAAAAGATGACAAAAAAATTGAAATGGGCAAAGATAATTTCCATTGTGTTATGTATTTCATTGTTCATTTCCAATTTTCGCGTAATGGCAGCAAACGAAACGAATGAGAGTGTATCAGAGGGAAATACACAAAGTGCTGAAACGCAACCGCAAAACATATCTGATGATTTTGAGCGAGTTTATTCAGAGGGGAAAATTCATATTTATAATCTTTCGCAATTAAAGGCAATTGGTACAAATCAAAAGTTGAAAGATAAAGATAGTGAGGAAGAAACTTTTGGATTAGGAAACTATGTTGTCGATGAGAATGAACAAGTAACTTATGCGTTAGACGGTGATTATGTATTAGAAAACGATATTCCTCTCGATTGTGAAAGGTGGAATCTTCCGGAAGGATTCACAGGAACTTTTACATCTAAAGATAATCAAATCAAGAATCAGCTGTATGACGAACAACGCGACATTATTTACATCTACAATTCATATCAACTAGACTTACTTGTGAATAATCAAAGCGAGGACAGTCAATCTCCTGTATTATCACTTGACTATGATGTTAATCAATTCGGTAAAGGGAAACTTGTATATAAACAAAACGGTGGAGAATATCTTACATATAGTCAAAATCACAATTATGTATTATCAAAATATTTTACGTCTAAACGTCCGGCTAATGAAGTTTTAGTCGAGCAAAAAGAACGGGAAGAAAAGAAAGTGACATATGCTTCTTCAAATTGGGAAAATACTGATTTGTCGGGCAGGGATTATTATGGACAAGTCTATAAAGAAATCAATGGCAAAAAATATATTTTAATTGGAAATAGGCAGCAGTTAAAAGCAATTGGTTCAGATAAATCTGTTACTCCTACGTTATTTCTTTACAAAAATCCTCTTATAGGGCAGGAAAAATATATCCCACTATATCCGGGGGATGCTGATTTTGGAAAAGATGTTACTTATGGCGGAGAAAAGTTTAAATATTTTGATAAGAATCCGATACCGGACGAACTTATGCATATTGATTATAACAAAGGTTTGATAGGAACTGTCAGAGATATTTTAGGCGGTATTCTTGGAAACTTATTGGGAGGTTCAGAAGTTGTCGGATATAATAGTGAAACAGGTGAGCCGGATAAGTCAATTACAGAAAGAGATATTAAACATATCTATAAAGATTTAAAGTATTCTAAAAATGCGGATTATATTATTTTTAGAGATATTGATTTGCAAAATGTAGATTGGACCCCATTAATGTTTTCAGGAACAATGCTTGGTGCTAAGGCGGATACGCAGGGAAGTTTATGGGATGCCAATGGGATTATTGCAACGAATAAACCGATTATCTCAAACATCAATGTAAATCAGACAAAACCGATTGATACGACAAAACAATCAGGAATTGGATTTTTCGGAAGCATCATGTCTACTTCTAAAAAACAGATAGGTGTATCCGACCAAGAAGTACTTGTGAAAAACATTAAATTACAGAATATCTCCGTACAGAATAATGCGGAAAAAATCAAAGATAACAGGGGCTTGATAGATGGACTTTTAAAGATACTTGGTACTATATTGGGTACTTTATTGGGAGACCTAGGAAATGTGCTTGATAATTTGTTAAATCCGGATAAAAACAGTGATCCGACTGTATTTGCAACAGGTACTTTTGCAGGACGGATAAGCGGAGATGTAAGTATTGAAGACTGTGAAGTGGAAAATGTAGGAAAATTATCAAATGTTCATGATTATGTTGGTGGATTTGCAGGATATATTGAAGGAGTTACCGAATATGGAAAACTACAGGAAACATTAGGTCTTGTAGTAAGAGTCCTTGAAGAAGTTCTGAATGTACTTCCATTTATTGACCTTGGAACATTGATTCATGTGCTATTGGATGGGAATATTATCCAATTAGACAGTTTAATTCCTACAGGATATAAAAATCCGGAAATTACCAATTGCCATGTTATTCATAACGGTACGTTAAGTATCGGAAATGCAAAGCAGAATTATGTTGGTGGATTTGCGGGGAAAATGGTAGGAACAGTTGTTAAAACAAGTTCCGTTCAAGTTTCGGATTTGTCATTAAACGGAAAGAATATGGTAGGTGGATTTAGCGGATTTACTGCTAATGCAGAGTTGGTAGGGCTATTAGACAATCTTGGAGTAGATTTGATTCAGTCTATTCGGTTAAATTCATTTATATTGGGCTGTGAAGTAAAGACGGATACGTTGCAAATCACGGCAAGCGAAAAATACGGTGGCGGAATGACCGGAGCGCTGGCAAACAGTTTCTTAGTTGACAATACGATTACAGGTTCAACTCGGATTAAGGCAAATAAATTCTCCGGTGGAATGAGTGGAATCGCAACTTTGGGACAAGCGATTTCTTTAGGAGAATTTTATACCGGAAAGAAAGACTTAGTGAGTCTGATTTCCAAAATACTGTCGGGAACACTTACAGGCGATGAGGAAAATGCATTACTTTCCTTAACGGGAGTAAGTCCATCCGTTTTGGCTGGGAATGAAATAAACGGTTTGTTAAGTGTAAATGCAGTTGAAGATTACGCAGGCGGACTTGCCGGTCAAGGTGACGGTGTGAAAATTATTTCTTCATCAGAGTTAAGCGAGAAATCATTCATATGGAAGAAAGTCTTGCCGATTCTTAACTATACGGTGAAGAATAGAAAAAATACGGTGACAAACCTTAATGAAGTAAAAGGGAAAAATTTCGTTGGAGGCATTATTGGCGAGGCAAGAACTGCAAGTGCAGCGGGATTACTCAACAAGGTATTGGGAATAGGAAATTTCCTAAAATTTGAGATAGGCGATACACAAGTCACGAACAGTTCAAGTGGTGCAAGTATTACCGCTGTAAATGATTATGCCGGCGGTATGGCGGGACGTGCAATCGGAGGAGATATTTCCAACATTAATATTACCGAGTTGAAAGAAGTGACGGCACAAAATTATGCCGGAGGATTCATCGGTCACGGCGGCACGGGAAGTCTTGCGGAAACAGGGGCACTTAATATTTTAGGTTTGATAAAAGTGTCTAACTTATTGTCCTTGGCAGACGGAATCGTACTGAAGGTAAATAATGCAAATGTAGGCGGAATTCAGACAGGACTTGTTGTATCTTGTACAGGCTCGCACAGTGTAGAGTCCGATAAAACACAATATTACGCCGGAGGATTTATCGGAAAATCTACAAGTGTACATATAAGTGACGCAAATGTAATGAACTTAAGGAAAGTAACAGCAGATACGAAGTTTGGTTATGCCGGCGGATTTAGCGGAAAGAACGAAACGGGAGGTCTGGCGGATGCGGCAGGAGAAGATACAGAAGCACTGAAATTGCTTGGAATCAACGGATTGCTAAATGCAATACCTTATCTTGTGTCGGATTTCGAGAAAGTTACCGTAAAATTTATTTCACAAAATGAACCTCAGGTAAAAGCAGGTTATGCCGGTGGATTTATCGGTGAAATGCAGAGTGGAAAGATTGATAACAGTAAACTTACCGAGCCGTATGCGGTTTACGGTGCGGAATATATTCAGGGAGAATATTATGCGGGCGGATTTGCCGGAAAAATGTATTCGGGAGGTCTTGCTTCGGCAAATGGATTATCGGTATTAAACGGTGTTCTTAATGTTAATTTAAGTAATTTATTAAATGTTTTGAATGTATATATTCCGAGTGTAAAATATGCCGGAGTATCTTCGGACGGACTAGTTGTGGAAACAATTTCTATGGATGAAATAGATTTGCATTCCGGTTCGGCGGGCGGTTATGTCGGTTACGGAAGCGGCGTGAAAATCAGCCATAGTGATGTGAAACAGTTGAAATTTACTGAGGCTGCTCAGTCACGTTATGCGGTCAGCGGGGTGAGTAATGCAGGTGGCTACGTTGGAAAACTAGACATTGGAAGTTCAGCTTCGCTGGGTGACGGCTTAAAGGCATTGGGCATATTACAGTTAACTCAATTAACACAGGCGCTTGATGTTGTTGCTTCAGAAATCGAACATTCAAATGTTTATGGAGCAGTAGGCGGATTTTCCGTCAGAGCAGACGGGAAAAAGGGAAATAGCGACGTTATCGGAAATGCAGGCGGTTTTTCCGGTGCTATATACGGTTCACAACTTCAAAACAGCAATGTTTACAATTTTAACTGTATTATAGGGCAGGAAACGGCAGGAGGCTATGTTGGAAATTTCCAACCGGGAAATGTTGCAAGTGTAATAGGAGAAACAGAAGTACTTGGAGGTCTTTTAACAACAAGTGGAAATGTGTTATCCGTTTTACAGTCATTTATTCCGATGATTTATAATTCAGAAACAACAGCGACTCCTTGTGGAAGTACGGTTCGTGCCGAAGGAGAGAGCGATAGTACACGACCTAGAGGTTTGGCAGGAGGATATGTCGGTTATAATCTCGGAGGACGAATTGAGGGAAATTCAGACAGAGAGTGGAATGGTAAAAAACCTGCTGTCAAAAGAGAAAATGCAGTTATTCGATTGCGTTCTGTCTATGGATATGAATTTGCCGGAGGTTTCAGCGGAAGAGTGGAAAGTGCCAACGTTGCGGATACAGGAAGTATAAGCATTTTATATGGGCTTATTAAACTGTCCAATCCTCTTGAGGCGTTGAGCGCTGTTTATCCGACGGAAACAACTACAGCGGTTTATGGTCCGTTAAGAAAACTCGATGTAGAAACATGGAATAAATGGGTAGATGCAGTTGGCGTCAACGGAAGTTATGGACAGCAATTTCAAGAATTGGGAAAAGTAGAAAATCAACAGCAATTAGATGAGATTATTCGACAGTATGCATACGGTTACGATGTTAAAGCCGGACGTCAACAGGCGGGAACATTATCAACTCAAGGCGGAGCGGCAGGTGGTTATGTCGGACGTATGGACGGCGGTGTGATTACATCAGCGCATGCGTTGGATGTTAAAGATGTTTTAGCATTTAGAAGCAGTGGCGGATTCGTCGGAGAAATGATGAGTGCCGGAGTAGCGAATGTAGGCGGTCTTGAACTGGCAGGATTGGATGTGACCGGAAGCATACCTGTACTTGAAACGTTTGTTCCTGTTATACAAACATCTTCATCAATAGGATATCGTTCCGGTGCGACTATTATTGCCGAAGGAACAGACATTAACAATGGACAGGGAAATGCCGGAGGCTTTGCAGGTATTGTAGTTGGCGGACAGATAAAGGGAAACGAATCACAATTCTGTGCGATAAGTAATCTGAAAAAAGTAAAAGGAACAAATACGGTTGGTGGTTTTGCCGGAAGCATTTTGACAGGAAGTGCTGCGAAAGTAAATGTAGGTTCAAATGACGGTTTGCTTTCAAAAGTCTTAGGAGTATTACTTGGAGATGCAAGAAATCTTGCGAAAATATTGAATGCTACCGTTTCTACAGTATCCTATACGAAAGTAGAAGCATGGGATAGTTGGGGAATTGTTATTGATGGTACATACAAAGAGGAAAGTAATCCTCAGACGCAGTATGCATATGCAACAGGCGGATTTGTCGGTAATACAAGTGGTTCTGTTTTTGGTGACAAGGATAAAAATACGGAATCGCTTATTGTTAAAAATGTTAGAAGTGTTACAGGAGGCGAGTATGCCGGAGGTTTCTTTGGATTGGCTGATGTTTCAGCAGTTGCTCAGGTGGGAGAGAATCAGTCAGATTCTATTTTGGGTCTGATTGGTCTTGGTGAGTTAGATGTGCTTGATGCATTTAGAACATATATCTATCACGCTTCCGTACAGGGTTCGACTGTGCAGGGACTTATGGTTGATGCAAAAGAAGAAACTGAGATGGGAACACTGAACAGTAAAGTTTACAGTGGCAATGCAGGTGGATTTGGAGGAAGCCTGTATAACGGTTCGGTCAAAGATTCAAAAGTCACAGGTTTAAATAAAGTGACTGCACTCAATTACAGCGGTGGATTTATCGGACATCTCGGCAAGAGCGGAGCAGTTGATTTGGACAAGGTGCAGACAGATAATGTTTTGAGTGGTTTGTTAAATGCAACTGCCGGAGTAATGGACAATTTCGGTTCGCATATAGAACGCTGTACAAGTGAAGGGTTTGCGGATGGATATGTCATTGCGAGTCAGAGTGGAAGTGAAGCGATGGCAGGAGGATTTACCGGTTATGCAGATCTTGCCAAAATTGATGAAAGTCATGCAAAAAATCTAAAAAAAGTTATAAGTGACCAGATTGCAGGCGGATTTGCCGGCAAGACCAGTTTTTCTTATCTGGCAGATATTGATGCCGGTTCGAAAACACTGTTAGATCCTGTTTTATCTATTGTAAACAACTTGTTGGATATTTTATATATTGACGATTTGGAAAATCTGGGAGCGATAGAAATTGACTTGGGATTTATAAAACTTAAAGTTCTTGCAGACGGAGATGTGCTTTCTGTTAATTTGCTTGGCCTTAAAATATCTGTTGCTTTAGTGAAAAATAACGGTGACGGTACAAGCGATGTTGCACAGGTTCATATAGGAGATTCTTATATTGAAATACCTTGTACAAGTGATAAAGGAAATCACATTAAAGATACGGAGAACGTTAAGATTGGTATTATTAAGTCTAACCGTACGAAGATAGAAAGTTCTACCGTGACAGGTATTGCTGCAGGATATGATGTATTTGGCGGCGGAGCGTCCGATGATAAAGATGGTATGCATGAAAAAGGTATGTCAGGCGGTTTCATTGGATTTAATAATGAAGGACTTTTAGAAAATAATGATATGTATTACGCAGATACAATTCGAGGCAGTCATAATCAAGTCGGAGCATTTACGGGTAAGACTTCTCTTGAGTCAGTTTATGAGTTTAACACGATAAAAAATATTGAGGGTGCGGGAAATAACTACCGTATTTATCGTGGAAAAGATGAATTTACAAATTTATTTGGTCAGGGCGGAAATTTAATTGCTACAGCTGACAAAAATAGTGAAAAGTGGAATGAATTTCTCATCCATCATATTATAAAAGTTGAAGAATATGATGATTTAAAAGGAGCAGACCTCTCTAATGGAAAAAAAGAAAAAGAGGCAGGTATTTATGTTTCTGACAGCAAAGCGGTATTGATGAAAGATACAAAGGTTGTTGATAATGAGGGAACGACAACACCTCCGCCGTCGGATATGCAAGATCCTTGCGATGAGATGATACATTTAACAATCAACAAAATATGGAAAGATTTTAGCAATCTTGCAGGAATAAGACCTGATAAGATTACGGTTCGTTTATCTAGAACATATATGATAAATGGAGAGAAGAAAACGGACACGGATTTTAATCCAGTGATAGAAATTACTCCATCAAATGAGAAGAATGTTTGGCAATATATTGTTAAGGATTTGCCGGCATATAAGATATTAGATGATGGAACACATGCGTATTACACATACGAATTAAGTGAAGACCCGATAAAAGATTACGATACAAAAATAGAAATATCGAATGACGGTTACACAATCACCATTACGAACACGCATATACCGTTTTTAGCAAATACAGGCGGTGCAGGAACTCTGTTATTTACCGTAATTGGTTTGTTGGGGATTTCTATAATTTTATTAAGTTTCAAAAGGAGAAGAGAAAATGAAAAAAGTAATTAAGAGAATGCTGGCAGTAACAACAGCAATGATGATGATGCTTGCAAGTGTCATTTCTGTTTCAGCAGCAGGGACACAGGGAACAATTAGTTTTCACACAGGAAGTCATGATGTAAATGGAGTAGAGTTTAAAGTTTATCAGATGATGAACGCAACAGTATCAGGAAGTCATGTTGCATATACAGTCAATGCTGACTTTGATAAATTCTTTACAGAAGAGTTATTAAGCGGTGCTGTTGGAGAGTCAAAAGATGACAAGGCATATAACTATGTTAAAGAAAATGTGGCAAAAAAAGATTTTCAAGATAAGGTTAAAACATATGTAACTACAAATTCAGTTGCTGCAAAAGATACTTTAACAGGAGCAACAGGAACAAAAGTTTACGCAACAAAAGCGTTAGATTTTGGATACTATGCGATTATTCCAAGTGGGGAAACATTTACTCCTTCTTTCACAACTTTGTCTAAAAATACACAGAATGTTTACTTAAAAGGAAAAGAACCAGGAGTAGATAAGAAAACAGACGGAAAGGATTGGAGTTCTGCACAGATTGGAGATAAAGTGAACTTTACTGTAACTTCAATGGTTCCGAATATGACAGGATTTGATTCATATACTTTTAAATTGACAGATACAATGTCAAATGGTTTAACAGTAACAAAAGATACACTTGACTTGCAGGTGAAAATCGGAGAGCAGATTTTAACACAAGATAAGTATACAGTAAATGTAGAAGGACAAAAAATTACAGTTAACATTACGAATTTTATCCAATATAAAGATAAGGCAAATGAAGAAATTGTATTCACTTATTCAGCCGTATTAAATGAAAAGGCAGTTTCTACAAATCCGGAAAAAAATACAGCCAATGTACACTGGGGAAATGATCCGGACAAATTAAATAACGGAACACCGGATACTGTATATGTTCATACTCATAAGTTGACAATCAACAAAGTAGACGAAAGTAAACACGGTTTAGCAGGAGCAGAATTTGAATTATACAGAGGAACTGAAGTAAAGGGAACTCCTGTGAAATTTGTGGATTTAACAAATGGAAATTATAGAGTTGCTAAAGAAGGAGAAGGAAACACTACTACAAAATTAGTTTCATCTACAAACGGAACAATTACTGTGGAAGGTTTGGACGAAGGCGATTATCGTTTAGTAGAAACAAAAGCGCCAGACGGATATAACAAACTAAGTGCGCCGGTAGAAATTAAGATTGGCGCTACTACAGAAAATAATGGACAAAGTGTTACGGTAACGGGAAATACTCAAGAAGTTATTAATAAAGCAGGCTCATTATTACCGGAAACAGGCGGAATTGGTACAGTTATGTTTACTATTATCGGTGGAGTAGGTATTTTAGTTATTGCTGCTTCTTTCCTTTTAGGAAATAAAAAGAAAAAATAAACAATGAATAATATTTAAGTAGGATGAAAAAAATTAATTTATTCAATTTCATTAGAATTATCGGATTCATATTTTTTCTAGGAATATTGCTTTATCCTTCATTCAGTGACTATCTTTCGAGAATGAATAGTTCACAGGCCATTTCTTCATATAAAAAAGAAGTAAAGGAGATTGATGAACAGACGAAAGCACGGATGCTGGAAGAGGCAAGGGCGTATAATTCTTCGTTGATTGGAAATGAGGAGTTATACGACCCATTTTCAAATGAGAAAAATACAGATTCTGATTATATGAAATTATTAAGTACTTCTCAAGACGGAATAATGGGCTTTATTCAAATTCCTGCTATTGATGTAAAGTTGCCGATTTATCATACGGTAAAGGAAAGTGTCTTGCAAAAAGGTATCGGGCATATGGAAGGAACTTCCTTGCCGACCGGAGATGCTGGGACTCATGCTGTATTATCGGGACACCGTGGTTTGCCAAGTTCCAATTTATTTACGGATTTGGATAAACTAAAAACAGGCGATATTTTTTACATTGAAGTTCTTGGAAATACAATGGCCTATCAAATTGATCAGATAAAGACAGTTCTTCCCACAGAAACGAAAGATATAATGATTGTAGACGGAGAAGATCATGTGACATTAGTAACGTGTACGCCGTATTCGGTGAATACACATCGGTTACTTGTAAGAGGAACGAGAACAGATTATGAAAAGGCTATTGAAAAAGTATCAAACGAGGTAGACAATGGACTGCATATTCCTTTTGAGGTGAAAATATTATTAATTGTATTATTAATATTGTTTATTTTATTGTTTTGGATAAGGAGGAGGAAACGTGTTTAAAAAAAGAGCAATTCAGATTATAAAAATGCTGCTTGTATGTTTTATTATCTTCTCCCTTCATTCCAGAGATAGTTATGCACAGGATAAAGGAGTCGGCTCAATTACGCTGTATAGCCATTTCAATGCAGATAGTGGAAGCATCCAAATTGAAAAGGATTGTTTTAGGGTAATGAAGATTGCCGATTATGTAGATGGGCATTATGTAAATAAAACTCAGTTTTCTTTTTTTCCATTGTATTCCGAAAAGATGAATGCCTCAGAAAAAAAAGAACTGGCATTTGATTTGGAAAAGTATACTTATAAGGAAAAGATAGAGCCGGATGATGAAAAAAGCAGTGATAAAAAGGGATATACGGTTTTTAACAATTTAGAAAAAGGCGTTTATCTTGTCACTCAGAACAGACAGGAACTTTCAGCACAAAAACAATATATAACAAATCCATTTTTAGTCAGTGTACCAATGGTCAGCGACGGAAAATTGATTTATGACATTTATGCTGAACCAAAGTATACGGAAGGGGAAAGTGAAAAGGGAGAACCACAGGAACAAGACAAACCAAGTTTACCGGAAACAAGTGATGAATCAGACAGTAATTTTTGGATACTGCTAATTTCTGTTTCAATAATGATAATCGCTGCTCTTTCTTTATCAAAACGAAAAGACAGAGAATTATAATACTTGCTTTTTTTCCTGAATTATGATAGAGTAAGCGAAAATAATGAAAAGCGGTATAATATATTATCGTGGACTGCAAGAGTTAAGTTCTTGCAGTCTTTTTGATTACAAATTTTGAGTAAGGGAGGGAACTTATAATGTCGATGATTAGAGCAGAAAATCTTACGTTTTCATATTCTTCAAGTTACGATATGATTTTTGATCATGTCAATTTTCAGATTGATACGGATTGGAAACTTGGTTTTGTGGGAAGAAACGGAAGAGGAAAGACAACTTTATTAAATCTTTTTCTCGGAAAATATGAGTACGGAGGGAAGATTATCAGTTCTGTACAATTTGATTATTTTCCATATAAAGTGTCTGATAAAAAACAGATAACGGAAAATGTATTGCAGGAAATTTGTCCGCAGGCGCAAGAGTGGGAACTCATGAGGGAATTATCTTATCTTGATGTTGAAGTTGACGTATTATGGAGGGCGTTTGAAACGCTTTCAAACGGAGCACAGACCAAGGTATTGCTTGCCGCACTTTTTTTAAATGAGGAACATTTTCTTCTTATAGATGAGCCGACAAACCATTTGGACAAAACGGCGCGTGAAAAAGTGTCTGCATACTTGAAAAAGAAAAAAGGATTTATTCTGGTATCACATGACCGCCGATTTTTAGACGGATGTGTTGACCATATATTGTCGTTGAATAGAGCGGATATAGAGGTACAAAGTGGAAATTTTTCTTCGTGGATGACAAATTTTGAGCGACAACAGAGATTTGAATTGGCACAAAATGAAAAACTAAAAAAAGACATAAATCGTTTACAAAAATCCGCAAGGCGTTCTGCGGTCTGGTCCAATCGGGTGGAGGCGTCTAAAATCGGTGCGGCAGATAAAGGATATGTCGGTCACAAAGCGGCAAAAATGATGAAACGGTCTAAAACAATTGAGATAAGACAGCAGAAGGCGATTGAGGAAAAATCGTCATTGCTTAAAAATAGGGAAACAGTTGATATATTGAAAATGCAACCGTTGGAATATCATGCAAATTTACTGGCATCATTTTCGGATGTATCTGCTGTTTATGACGGACATCAGATTTCTGAGCCGGTAAAATTTGAAGTACAGCGTGGAGAACGCATTTTTATTGATAGGAAAAATGGCAGCGGTAAAAGTAGTCTGTTAAAAATGTTGTTAAATTATCCGATAGAACATACGGGTACGATAACAATCGGTTCCGGTCTTATTATTTCCTATGTTCCGCAGGATACTTCTCATTTAAGAGGGAATTTGTCAGTGTTTGCCGAAGAACATAATTTAAATGAAAGTTTATTTAAGGCGATACTTAGAAAAATGGATTTTGAGCGTATCCAATTTGAAGAGGATATGAGAGATTTTTCGGAAGGTCAAAAGAAAAAGGTTCTAATTGCGAAAAGTTTATGTGAGAAAGCACACTTGTATGTGTGGGATGAACCGCTTAACTTTGTGGACATATATTCGCGTATGCAGATTGAACAACTTATAGAGGAATTTTCACCGACAATGCTTTTGGTGTAGCATGATATGGCGTTTAGAGAGGCAATAGCAACGAAAACTATAACATTATAAATCAAAAAAGATTGNNCAATCTTTTTTGATTTATATTTCATCTTAGTCGTACTGATTCATCCATTTGATAAGTTCTTTACAGTAATCATCATGTCTGTCTACGAAACAAGTATGTCTTGCACGTTCCCAAAGAATCCATTTAGAGTTTGGAATTCCATCTGCCATTGTTTTGGCAACAAGAGGAGAACAAAGGTCTGAAATACCGCTGCAGATTAATGAAGGAATTTCGATTTCTCCGAGTCTGTCGATATATTCAAAATCTCTAAGGCTTCCTGTAGGTGCAAATTCGTTTGGTCCCCATCCTTCAACGTAAGATTCAGAACCTGACTTTTTAGGTCTTTTACAACATTCAGGAACGTCTTCTCCAAGCCAGTAGTTACAGTATCTGTCCATATATTCAGCAACTGCAGCATCATATGCTTCACCTGTGAAGTCGCCTGTTTCAAGAGCGTGATTGATTGCATCCTGCATATCCTGTGGCATCATTTTGATACGGCGAAGACCTTCTCTTTCCCAAAGAGAACTGCTTGGGTGACCGCTTGAAATGATGAAACTCTTAACGCCCTGTGGTTTGTAGTCGATTGCGTATGCGATCTGCATCATACCGCCCCAAGACTGTCCGATAATATGACATTCATCTAATCCAAGGTGTTTTCTTAATGCGTCAAGTTCGTCCAACCAAACTTTCTGATTCCAAAGTTCAGGATGTCCGTCAAGGTAAGAGTTACCACAACCAATTTGGTCGTACATAACGATCATACGATCATCGTCATCTGCAACATTGTCCAATACCTCATAATAATTGTGAGTTGAACCCGGTCCTCCGTGAAGACAGATTAAAGGTGCCTTTCCATTATTTTTTCTTTCGCCAACTATTCTATAGTATGTCTGATATCCAAGATATGGCATATATCCTTCTGTAATTTTTGCCATGATTTTTCTCCTTTCTGACAAGTTTTTGACTAATATCTAGTATAATACATTTATGTTAAAAATGCATCAATTTTGTCAATAATTTTTTATGAAAATGAAAAAATCCGGTATTATGTATTGAAAGAAAATGAAATTAATTTATGTATGACATAGAATATTTAGTATAGTGAAATATATTTATAAGAGTGAGGGAAAATAAGTTTGATATTTTATATTTTGACATTATATTACTTATGACATTTTTGCCGATATGGAGAATGCAGAAACCATGTTCCGACACTGGTTTTGGGAGTGACGGAATCATCTTTCAGTCAGTGGATAATAGAAATATAAGAGTATATTGTAAACAAAATTTGTTTTGTACAACTTAAACAAAAATTAAGATAAAATTGCTTTTAAAATATTGACAAAGCACAATAACGGGCATACTATTTTTATATCAATACCATGTAGTGCGTTAGCAAAGTAAGGAGGGATTAGATGAAGAAAAAAATTGTAGCAGGTATGCTGACAGTTGCAATGCTTGGGATGTCATTAAGCGGTTTTCAGGTACAACAGGTGCAGGCGGAAGAACATTTGGGAAAAGTTGGAATGCACGTATCGGCAAAAGAAGGCGGATATGACCAGACATTACCGGATTTGCATTTTGAAAAGGCAGACCCATCCAAAAGCAGTGGATATGTAAAAGTATATCCGAAAGAAAAAAGGCAGACTTTTCTTGGAGTCGGAGGGGCAATGACGGAATCGGCAGCGTATAATTTGCAAAAATTAAGTCAGGAAAAGCAAGAAGAAGTTTATGAGGCGTATTTTGGAGAGAGTGGCGCTAAGTATTCTGTTTTACGTTCAACTATCGGCTCGGCAGATTTCTCCACAAGGTCTTACAGTTACAATGATACGGAAAAACCTGATCCGGAATTGAAAAATTTCAGTATTGAAAAAGACTGGGATTACATTATTCCGGCAGTGAAGAAAGCACAGTCATACAGACCGGACATTAAATTTTTTGCAGCACCATGGGCGCCGCCGGCATGGATGAAAAAGAGCGGTGTCAGAAGAGGACAGACAGGAACGGCAGGTCTGAATCTTGTGGATAACTCCGTAAAACCGGAATATTATGAGAGTTATGCAAATTATTTCGTAAAATATATTCAGGAGTACAAAAAAGCGGGAATTGATGTATATTCCTTATCTATGCAGAATGAAGCGCAAAATAATCCGAAATGGGAAGCGGCGACATGGTCTACAGATGCGGTAATTGATTTTGTGGGGAATCATCTTGGACCTGCACTTGAAAGAAATAATTTAGACCCACAACTTCTCATTTGGGATTGGGATAAAGGCAATGACCCAATGCATCATGACGGTTTTGTTAAGTTTAATACGAAGGTGCTGAGTAACGCAAATGCAAGAAAATATATTGACGGAATTGCATTTCACTGGTATGCAGGTGACTTGTGGCATGAAATTAAAGGCGTTCCAATGTGGTCGAAGGATTTTTACAGTCTGGATACAGTAAAAGAACAATTTCCGGACATACATCTCTATGCTACCGAGGCGTGTCAGGAAAAAGGCGCATGGTTTGGTAGTTATGACCCTGCTGACCGTTATATTTATGACATTTTAAATGACTTTGAACATGGAACGGAGGCATGGATTGATTGGAATCTTGTTTTAGACAGAGAGGGTGGTCCTACACAAGGTGTAGTTAATAAGTGCCATGCACCAGTTATGCTGGATGAAAATAATAATGTGTGTTATCAGCCATCGTATTATATTTTGAAACAAATTAGCCGTACGGTACAGCCGGGAACAGTTAGTATCAAAACCACAACAGATACGGATATTGTAAAAACAGCAGTTATGGATGATGAAGGAATGATTTCCGTTATGCTTGGGAATGTTACTGACAGTGAAAAGAAAGTTACTGTGATAGATGATGACAGAAGCGTAGATGTTACATTAAAACCACATTCACTGACGACATTGAAATATGACAGTGACTACCAATCAGATGAAAATATAGATGAATCTCTTCCTGACAGAGCGGTTAAACCAATTGCGGCAATGGCAAGCAGTTATGAAAAAAATCCAATTTATAACTATCAGGCTTCTTCAGCCATTGACGATAATATGAAAACAAGATGGGCAAGTGATTGGACAAATCAGGAGGACATTACATTTGAATTAGCATCGAGAGCAACAGTATCCGGTATACAGTTATATTTTGAAAACGGATATGATGCGTTGTATGATATTCAGGTATCTGATGATGGAAAGAACTTTAAGACAGTCAAAACTGTAATGATAGAGGAAATGAAATCACCGGATGTAACGGTGAAATTTGCTCCGGTAAAGGCAAGATATGTGCGAGTTCAGGGAATCCAACGAAATAATAAATATGGATATTCAATTTACGATGCGAAAGTATTTGTGAAATAAGTGTGAAAGGGGACGTAGTCTTTTTCAAAAAGGTTACGTCCCCTTTCACAGTTTTTTCACAATCATTTTTCGATATTTTCCGGGTGGCATATTGATTATTTTATAAAATAATCTGGAAAAATGTTGTGCATCATTCAGTCCTATTGACAGCGCTATGTCGACAAGCGACATATCTGTTGTGGCCATTAATTGAATGGCTTGGTTAATACGATAAATATTAATATAATTGGCGAGTGTAAGATTCATATGATGTGAAAAAAGTTTCCCCAGATAGCGTGTAGATATATTTAATTCTTTTGCTATATCAGGAATTAAGATTTTTTCGTGAAAGTGTTCGGCTACATACTGAAGTGTATAGGAAATATAGCCGTTTTGTATATGGACTCCGGGTGTTAGGGGTTCATCTTTGGAAACTTGTTCTAAAACATATAACATTAATTGGGCAACGTATAAATTGTTCGATATAGCGGAGTAAGAGTGGGGATGTTGATAAATGCCTACAATGGAAGTGGCTAAATTAAAAAGGGTAACATTTGATACTTGCTTATAATAAAAATTGCAATGAAATAACAAGGCATCTGAAAGTGATATGGAGAATTCAGATGTTTTTTTTACTAAAATATGTGCAAATAATTCAGGTTCAAAGTGAATATGCAGAAATTCACACTGCTCATTTTCTTTCACTTCAAAAGAATGAACAGTGTTGGGTAAAATCATAATAAAATCATCCTTTTTACAAGAAATATCTTTTCCGTTAATATTCATAAAGCAGTTTCCGAGTGTAATTAGATAGACTTCAAAACTGGTATGAATATGACGGCCAAATAGATAGGGACCTGAGTGATTTTGCAGACATCCTCCGGATACAGCGCAGGCGGAAATGTCAAAGTAATCAGATGATGTTGAAGAAACCATTTTATACCTCTTTTCCTGCCATAAAATTGGCATATTTCTTGTCTATAAGTATACAGAGAAAATAAAGTGATGTAAAGAGGGAGTTCCGAATTATACAAAAAGATAAGAAGTTATGGTACATATATGCAATCATTTTTTGAAAAAGAATGGTATAATAGAAATATAAAGAAAAAGAAAGATTAGGAGAAAATATATTGAAAAAAAGAAAAAAATTAGTAATAAGTACCTGTATTATAATCATTATCATAGGTATTTTCTTCATAAGTGAAATGATGAAACTCCAAAAACAAGGGGAACAAGACGAAGTTCCACAAGTAGTGACAACTATATCGGAGGAGGAATATAATTTTTATTGTGAAATTGTACAAAAAAATTATAAGGGAAAAGACAAGAAAAAATTAGATAAATTAACAAAACAATATGCACAAAATGTTTATTCGCAATATACACTTGGAAAAAAATATGGAGTGTGTGAGCCCTACTCTTATGAATACCTGAAAATGAAAATGGAAACAGAAAATCAACAGAGAAAAGCAAAAAAGGATGCTGGAGAAGTTGTATATGGCACATTAGAATTTAAATTGGATGGGTATTTACAATATCAGTTAAGTAATTTAAGACTGGCTATTATTGACAGTGTCGTAAAAAATAGTGATAAAACATTGGAAAAGAAAGCAAAGAAATATTGGGAAGAACATCAAGATAATTTTAAAAGAATTTCTTCTGTAGAATATAGACTTGATAAAGAAATAAAAATAGTAAAATGGAAAGATTTCCCTATGTTAGAAAAAACAGATAGCCAGTTATTTACTTATCTATATGATGGGAAAGAAGGAGATCTTTTTTCTATTGAAGAAAATGGTCGTATAGTTGAGGGGGAAATTATCAAGAAAACAATGCAAAAAACAGATTTTGATGAAAACAAAACAGAGATAATTAAAAACTATGTTGGTAATGTATACTATGATGAATTGATTAAACAATCAGAAAGAGAAAATATACTTGAATACGAATAAAGCAAAAATAGAGTTCCACGCTATTTTTGGTTTAGCATAAAAAATAAAAAGGAGGAAAGAAATGAAAGGGAAAAAAGTAAAACGTCTTATCGCCGTTGCATTAGCTACAGCGATGACAGTAACGATGTTTCCGGGAATAACACCGGAAAATGCAGGTGCAGGAAAAGTTAAAGCAGCATCTACAGTAACAAATGAAAATTTGTTAAAAAATCCAAATTTTGAAGAGGCAACACCTTTTACAGAACACTCAGAAGAAAATCAAAATAATAAAACAGGAAATTGGTTTTATTTTCAGAATTCTGTAAAAAAAGAAAAAGGAAATGCGCATTCAGGAGAATGGTCAGCATCATTAGGAGAAACGAATGACGCATTAGAGCAGGATATACCGAATTTGCAAAAGGGAGCAACATATAAGGTATCGGTATGGGCTAAAAATACAAATCCAAACGGTCTAAAAGCGTATTTATGCGTAAAATTTTATGGTGGAACTGAAAAGAAGGTTGCGATTACCTCTACAGACTATAAAAAATATGAAGTGGAATTTGTTTATACAGGTGATAACTCAGGAAAAAACACGAGAACGGCAATTTGGGTAGAACGAGCAAATACAGGAAATATTTATGTAGATGATTGGTCATTTACAATTGCTAGTGATTTAAAGAGTTTAAGTGTGGAAAATGGTACATTGACTGCTGAATATAATGAAGATTATACAGGAAAAATGGTTGCTAGCGATTTTGATTTTTCGTATACATCTTCATTAGAGAGTGAAAAAGCAGAAAAATTAACTATTACAGAAGAAAAAGTTAATGGTAAAACATTAACAATGAAATTTGCTCCAATTAAAAAACAACCGGTTGAGCAGAAAATTACAGTGACAGCAACTTATAAGCCGAAAAAACAGCCATTAGTAGTTGATTTTACAGTAGCACCTTCAGGAGAAACTGTTACAGAAGCAAAACTAATGGGAATTTCAGCAGAAAATGGAAAAGTGGTTGGAAATTTAGATGTAGTTCCTACGGTTGCGCCAGCAAAAAAAGATTTTATTTTAGAGTATAAAATCAATGATGGTGCATTTACGAAAGCAGAAATCAAAGAATTTACTTATGATAAGGCAAATAAGAACGTAGAATTGACATTTGATAAAATTTCAGGTGCTATAGATGAGAAAAAAGTAACCGTAAAAGTAACTTATAAAAATGTTGCGAAAACAGCACAGTTTGTTGTAAAACTTGGAAGTGGTGTGAAATATTATGTGGATGCAACAAAAGGAAAAGATACAAACGATGGTACAAGTCCTGAAAAGGCATGGAAGAGTATTGACAGAGTCAATAAAGAAAAGTTCCAGCCGGGAGATGAAATTTTATTTAAAGCAGGAGAAGAATGGACAGGTGCGTTAAAGCCACAAGGTTCAGGTGTAGAAGGTGCTCCAATTAGTATTGCAAGTTATGGAGAAGGAAAAAAACCACTTTTAAAACCGGGAAAAGACTGGACAATCTCTCATATGGATATTGCAAACAAAGTAGTTCCTTCGCCTACAGTAAATAATGTAATTACATTTTTTAATCAGGAATATTGGGAAGTAAGAGATTTAGAACTTTATGACTCTACATACAGTTCAAATGCTCAAACTAGAGTCTTCCGCAGAGGAATTAACGTTTCGGCGGAAGATGCAGGTGATCTTCGTTATTTCAAATTTGATAATTTAACTATCCATGGATTTAGAGGACCTAATGACAACGATGGAAAATCATCAGGTGGTATTATTATGACAGTAACTACAAATCGTTATGATGCATCAAAACGAGTAAGAACTGCTATTCATGACATTAGTGTTACAAATTGTGAAATGTATGATTTGGGAAGATCTGGAATCAACTTTATTTCTCCATGGACAACAAGAAAAGGTGATGAATGGAATAAATATGGAAGTTTTGATTATGTTGGAAAAGGTGAATGGAAACCATATGAGAATTTCCGTTTAAGTAATAACACAATTTACAATATTGACGGTGACGGAACGATTGTAGACGGCTGTAAAAATGTAGTTGTAGATCATAACACTGTGTATCGTACAGTGTTAAATTGTTGGTATGGAGTTGGTTTATTTAACTGGAATTCAGATAATACGGTATTTGAATATAATGAAGTATACGAGGCATCACCTTCAGATGCACTTTTAGGAGCAGGAGATGGACAGGGAATAGAAATCGACGCTTTAAATAAAGATACTTTAGTACAGTACAATTATTTACATAATAATGCAGGTGGTATATTTATGTGGTGCTGTACAGCCAGATTAAGAGGATTCAACGGAGTTTATCGTTATAATATCAGTCAGAATGATGGAGCAAAACACGGTGTAATTGACTGGAGAGAGGGTCATGAAGGAAGCATGGCATATAACAATACGATTTATTTAGACAACAGTGTGAAGAGAGAATGGCTGAAAAACGGATATACAGGTGGAAAAAGTGATGCAAAATTCTGGAATAATATTATTGTCAACAGAGGCGAAATGAAGGCAACAAATTTCAATGAACAGGAAATCGATTATGAAAGAAATATTTTTGTTGGGTTTGATGCAGTTCCTTCAAATGATGAAACAGTTATTCAAGAAGATCCTATGTTTGTTGCAGAAGGAACAGGTGGTAAAGGAATTAACAGTCTGAAAGGTTATCAGTTGCAGGAAAATTCTCCAGCAATTGATGCAGGAATTAATATTGAAAATAATGGTGGAAAAGATTATTTTGGTACATCATTAAGTGATGGCAAAACAGATATTGGTGCAGCGGAATATGTGAAAGCAGAACCGGAGAAACCGGAAAAACCAGAGAAGCCGGAGAAACCAGAGAAGCCAGAGAAACCGGAGAAACCAGAGAAACCGGAGAAGCCGGAGAAGCCAGAGAAACCAGAAAAACCGATACAGCCACAGAAACCTTCTAAAGAAGCATTGAAAAATGTTTTGATGGAAGTTAAAAAATTAAATAAAAAAGATTATACAGCGGATAGTTGGAAGGTATTTTCAGATGCATTAAAAACTGCACAGTTCGTATATGATGATGAAAATGCAACAGAAAAAGAAATTGTAGATGTATTAAAGGAATTAAAAGATGCTCAGAGTAAACTTGTAAAAGTAGGAGAAGAACAATCGCATAATAAATTTGATACAAAACCGAATACACCTGTAAAAACAGGAGATGTAGCACCAATATTTCCATTGACAATTATGGGAGTTGGAGCAGTGTTGGCAGTTTTGTTTAGGAAGAGAAGATAGTAATTGGGGACGTAGTAATTTTATAAATCACTACGTCCCCAATTACGATTTACCGTGTCCCTAATCTCTGGAAGCCCTGTCCCTTTTTGAAGTTAAGTGTGAATTCTCATAAAACTGTAGCCTTTTTCTTTTGTTCGCCCATTGACACTTTTTAATATATATTTTATATTCTAGTCAAACCAAATTAATTGAAATAAAAAGGAGATAACATATGGGATTTTCATTTGATGTTAGTGTACCGATAGTGACGGTATTTTTTCAGGGACTATTGAGTTTTTTCTCTCCATGTGTACTTCCGCTTATACCGATTTATATAAGTTATCTGTCAGGTGGAACAGGAGTGAAAGGCGGAGATGGGAAGATTCACTTTAAGAAGAGTAAAGTGATGCTTCACACGCTTTTTTTTGTGTTGGGAATTAGTTTTACCTTTATTGTGTTAGGATTGGGAGTTTCGACATTTGGCAGTTTTTTTAAGGACAATCAGCTGGTTTTCGCACGGATAGGTGGAGTTTTGGTTGTGGCATTTGGATTATACCAACTGGGTATATTTGGAAATAGTTCTTTTCTTGGAAAGGAAAGAAGGCTGCCGATGAAGGCAGACGTTCTTGCCATGTCACCGATAGTTGCTTTTATTATGGGATTTACGTTTAGTTTTGCGTGGACGCCATGTGTTGGACCGGCACTTGCCAGTGTGCTTTTAATGGCTGCTTCTGCAACGACAAAATGGGCGGGATTTGCATTGATAGGAGTGTATACGGTGGGATTTGTTCTTCCGTTTTTGGCAGTTGGGTTATTTACGACTACTGTTTTGGAATTTTTTAAAAACCATATGAAAGTAGTGAAATATACTGTGAAAATCGGTGGTATATTGATGATTCTTATGGGATTGCTGATGTTTACGGGAAAGATGAACGCATTTACCGGATATTTATCGGGAACTTCTTCACAGTCAGAAGCGAAGAAACCGAATAAAAAAGTAGAAAAGAAACCGGAAGAAAAACCGGGGGAAGAAAGTATGGCTGCCGTTGATTTTACTTTGTATGACCAGTATGGAAAAGAACATTCATTATCAGATTATAAGGGGAAAACCATTTTCTTAAATTTTTGGGCTACATGGTGTCCACCGTGTAAGGCGGAAATGCCGGATATACAGAAACTTTATGAAACATATGGAGATGACGGAGAAGTCGTTATTTTAGGTGTTGCTGCCCCAAATTTCAGTAATGAAACAGATGAGGAAGGCATTAGGACGTTTCTAAAACAAAACGGTTATACTTACCCTGTACTTATGGATACAGCAGGAGAGTTGTTTATGCAATATGGCATATCTTCTTACCCGACTACGTTTATGATTGACAAGGAAGGAAATGTTTTTGGATATGTAAGCGGGCAGTTGTCGGAAGATATGATGAAGAGTATTATTCGTCAGACAATAGAAGGGCAACGTGAATAATTACTATGGGAAATATATGTGAACTGTGATATAGTCAAAGAATAAAAGATAAAAGTTAGGAGGGATTGTTATGCCAGCACTTTATGCACATAATCAATTTGGAAATCGTGTTTTGCAGAAACTTGATGCGAAGAAAAGAGCGTTTCTTTTAAAAAATTTAAGACAGTTTAGAATTGGGTTACAAGGACCGGATTATTTATTCTTTTACAAACCTTTGTCACCAAATCCGATAAGTCAGATAGGATTTCAGATACATGAAAGACCGGCGGCAGAATTTATGGAGTATGCAAGGAAGGTTATTCGTGAAAATGGAACAGAATCTCCGGAATATGCGTATATTCTTGGATTTATTTGTCATTTTACATTGGATAGCGAGTGTCATCCGTTTGTAGCCGAAGAAATAGAGAGGACTGGAATCGGTCATGTGGAATTGGAGAGTGAATTTGAAAAATTTTTAATGAGAAAGAATGGTGAAGAACCACTTTCTTATCCGGTAGGAAAAACTTTTCCGACAGATAAAGAAACGGCGAAATGTGTGGCAAAATTTTATGAGGGTGTAGAGCCGGAGGAAGCATACAAAGCACTGAAATCTATGCGAAAATATAAAAGTATTCTTGTTGCACCGGGAAAGGTGAAGAGAACTATTTTGGATAAGGGAATGAAGTTGGTTGGACAGTATGATGCTCTTCAGGGACATTTGTTTAAAGTGGAGGATAATCCGAAATGTGTGGAGAGCAATGAGGGACTTTATGAGAGATTTAAAAATGCAGTTCCGATAGCGGAATATCTCATTCAGAAATTTGATGAATATTTAGAAGGAAGTGTTTTAGACGAGCGTTTTGAACGTGATTTTGAGTAGTTTTGGGGGAATGTAAATGAATGAGAGTAAATTGACTAAGTTAGAAAAATATTGGATTTTATATGATGTGGGAAACTCGGCATTTATTTTGCTTGTAGCTACCATTCTTCCGATTTATTTTAATGCGATGGCGGAAAATGCAGGACTTTCAGAGGTGGATTATTTGGCATATTGGGGATATGCAACCTCAATTGCTACATTTCTAGTGGCGATTATCGGACCGGTTTTCGGTACGATTGCAGATACAAAGGGGTATAAAAAACCGATTTTTGCTATTAGTATGATGGTCGGCGTAATCGGGTGTGCAGGACTTTCTTTACCGACATCGTGGGTTGTCTTTTTGGCAGTGTTTGTTGTGGCAAAAGTGGGATATTCAGCCAGTTTGATTTTTTATGATGCGATGCTTGCGGATGTAACGACACCTGAAAGAATGGACAGGGTGTCTTCTCACGGTTATGCATGGGGGTATCTTGGAAGTTGTATTCCGTTTATCATCAGTTTGTTTTGCGTACTGTTTTATGAAAAAATAGGAATCAGCATGACGGCAGCCATGATATTTGCTTTTTGTTTGAATGCAGGCTGGTGGTTTTTAGTTACGCTTCCTCTGCTTAAAAATTATGAGCAGACGCATTATGCGGAAAGGGAAAAGCATCCAATCCGTTCAAGTTTTGGAAGGTTGGGAAAGGCTTTTCGTGAAATGAAGGAACATAAAAAAATATTTTTGTTTTTAATAGCCTTTTTCTTTTATATTGACGGAGTATATACCATTATTGATATGGCTACGGCGTACGGAAGTGCATTAGGATTGGATACTACGGGGCTTTTGGTGGCACTTTTAGTTACACAGATTGTTGCATTTCCATTTGCACTGCTTTTTGGAAAGGCATCAAAGAAATATGAAACGGCAAAGTTAATTAAAATATGTATCGTGGCGTATACAGGTATCGCAGTTTTTGCTATTCAGTTGGATAAACAGTGGGAGTTTTGGGTACTTGCGGTCGTAGTTGGAATGTTTCAAGGGGCTATACAGGCATTATCCCGTTCTTATTTTGCCAAAATTATTCCACCGGAAAAATCAGGAGAGTTTTTCGGATTGTTTGATATTTGTGGAAAGGGCGCTTCATTTATGGGGACGGCTTTGATGGGAGCGTTTGCACAATGGACAGGCAGTCTGAATGGAGGAGTTTCTATTCTAGCGATTATGTTTTTGATAGGATTGATTGTTTTTGCGAAGGCAAATCGATTGGAGGGGTAGCATGAAAGCAAAGAAATTAGACACGAAAACACAAATTGGAATAGGTATTTTTTCTTCATCTTCACCTATATCCAGCACAACTCCGGTTCGTTATGTGAATGGGAAAAAATACTTAGAAGAAAAAGGTTATAATATTATTGACGGTTCGTTATTTCAAAAGAAAGATTTCTATCGTTCGGGAAGTATTTGCGAGAGGGCGAAAGAATTTAATGAACTGCTTTACCGAGATGATGTACAAATTTTGATGTCTTCTATAGGAGGAAATAATACAAACTCAATTCTTCCATACATTGACTATGAATATTTACGAAAACATCCTAAAATGATTGTCGGTTATTCAGATACAACAGCGCTGTTGTTAGCAATTTATGCGAAAACAGGATTAGTAACATTTTATGGACCGGCGTTGGCGGCTTCTTTCGGAGAATTTCCTCCGTTTGTCGATAGGACATATGAATATTTTCGGCAAATGCTTCAATATACAGAAGGGTGGTTTTCTTATCATCAGCCGAAATATTGGACAGATGAATTTGTTGATTGGAGCACACAGAATCGCTCGAAAGAAAAAAGAGATAATGAATGGGTATGTGTAAACGAAGGTAAATGTACAGGCAGAATTATAGGCGGTAATCTAAACACAATGGAAGGTTTTTTTGGAACAGAATATATGCCTGAGATACGGAAAGGAGATATTCTCTTTATTGAAGATTCATTAAAAGATGCCTGTACTATCGAGAGAAGTTTTTCGTTATTGAAACTGGCAGGTGTGTTTGATAAAATCGGAGGATTGATTTTAGGGAAACATGAAAAATTTGACGATAATAGAACAGGAAGAAAGCCCTATGAAATATTAATGGAAGTTATTGGAGAAGTGGATTTTCCGATATTGGCTGAATTTGATTGCTGCCATACGCACCCAATGTTTACATTGCCGATAGGGTGTCAGATTGAATTGAATGCGACAGAGAAAGAAGTGACGTTATTAGAAGTTCCGTTTGAGAGATAGAAAAGGTGGGAGTATATGAAAAAGAAATGTATCGTATGTCTGCTTACGGTTTTGCTTTTTTCGATTTTTCTGACAGGGTGTGATGCAGACAAAGGGGAAAGTTACCTGAATGCTACAGTGCTTGAAGTTCAGGAAAATATTCTTATTGTTAAACCTATTGACAACCAAGAAACGAAAGCACCAAAGGAAGTAAAAGAGGCAGAGAAACTTACTTTAGACTTAACGGGTTTTGATATAAAAGTAATGCCGGAAAACTTAACGGTAGGTGAAAAAATTCGTGTGGTTTTTAATGAAGATAGTGTAGAAAGGGATAATAACGTTAAAATAAAAATCGTATTTGCTGTTTATCGTATAGATAAAAACGGAGATGTCATAATAGAAGAGTGACTTTCATAAGCGAAAGAGCGTGATTTGTTTTTGAATCACGCTCTTTCTTTTTGAGATTTTTAAAACTTTTTCAGTTTAAAGCATAAAAACGTTGAAGAATTACAGAAATAAAGTTATAATAATGAGGAATAAAAGTGAAAGAGGATATTATTTATGAAAATAATAAGTATGTTATACAATTTGATGTGGGGAGATTTGATTACAATACCTCTTCCAAGTGGAAGTTCTATAGGACTTTCGTTACTTGTAATGATTTTAGTTCCGGCAGGCATATTTTTTACGATAAGGACAAGATTTATTTTGGTGAGAAAGTTTCCGCATATTCTTCAGATTGTAAAAGAAAAGAAAAGTAAAACAACGAAAAACAGTATTTCCGGTGTGCAGGCATTAATTGTATCTACGGCTACCCGTGTTGGTATGGGCAATTTAGTCGGGGTAGTTGCGGCAATCTCTGCCGGGGGAGCGGGAGCGGTATTTTGGATGTGGATTTCTGCTCTGATTGGTTCGTCCACTGCATTTGTGGAGGCAACACTGGCACAGATGTATAAGGAAAAGGATCCGTTATATAATGGGTATCGTGGCGGTCCGGCATACTATATTCATTCATATATGACGAGGAAAAAGGAGAGAAGATACAGTCTGATAGCCGTTTTGTTTGCAATTTCAGGATTGGTGTGCTGGTGCGGGATAAGTCAGGTAATCAGCAATTCAGTAACATCTTCTATGGAAAATGCATTTCATATTCCGCCGATTTACACAACAATTATACTTGTTGTAGTTTCGGCAGTTATAGTTTTAAGAAAAAATGCAACAGTAAAAGTTTTAGATATAATTGTGCCGATTATGGCAGGAGGATATTTACTCATTACTCTTTTTATTATCGGGAAAAATATTGGAATGCTGCCGGAAGTTTTCAGTAGAATTTTTGCTGAGGCATTTGGGCTTCGTCAGATTGTTGCAGGTGGATTTGGTGCAGTATTGATGAACGGTGTCAAAAGAGGGCTGTTTTCCAATGAGGCGGGAAGTGGTTCAGCACCGTGTGCAGCAGCGGCGGCAGATGTAAATCACCCTGCAAAAGCGGGGCTTTTGCAGGCATTTGGTGTATTTATTGATACGATTGTGATTTGTAGTTGTTCTGCAATGATTATGCTTTTAGTGCCCCAGACGAAAGTTGAGGGGCTTGTAGGAATGGAATTTTTGCAGAAAGCAATGGAATATCATATGGGTGAATTTGGAGTGATTTTTATTACGATTACTTTGTTGCTGTTTAGTTTTTCTACTTTTATCGGTGTGTTGTATTATGCAAGGTCAAACGTAGCATATTTGTTTGGCGATAACTGGACATCCCAGACGATTTATAAAATCGTTGCGTTGGTGATGTTGTTTATCGGTGGTTTGGCAACATACACATTTGTGTGGGACTTGGGAGATGTTGGAGTTGGATTGATGACGATTTTCAATATGATTGTTCTACTTCCTATGTCAAAGCAGGTAATAGATGTGTTGAAAGATTATGAGAAAAAAGCATAATGTATGGGCAGGGATGAGTTCCTGCCCATTTTGTGTTTATAAAAGGGAATGAAAATAATTGTTAAGACTATTTGTGAAATTTGAACATGGTTTATCTTCCGAAAATCAGTTGCTATACTCATTTGAGTATGTTACTATAACATCTTTCACAGAAATTCTATCTGTGACTCAGCCAATCGGCTTATCTTGAGGATATCCCTCAATTTTACCAAACAACAAATCTATAGTGAATGTTTGCATGAAGTATCTTGCTGAAAAATTCTTTTTTGCGTATACTTAAATATAAGATTTCTTTGTGTTTTTGCAGGGTTCTTTCATGCGAAATGAAAGGAGAAATCTATGCAGGACAAAGAAAACAGAGAAGTAAAAAACAGCGTATTTGTAGAGTTATTCTATGCAGATGAGTCAGCGGAAGAAAATGATATTGCTCTTTTTAATGCAATCCATGATGAACCGTTGTCGGAGGGAACAATTATCCGAAGATTTAAGGTAGACACAACAATCTATATGCATTTTCAGAACGATATTTCTTTTGATGCAGGTGGAAAACTACTTGTATTTGGTGAGCATCAGTCCACCGTTAATGAAAATATGCCTTTCCGCAGTCTTTTATATATTGGTCGTGCCTGTGAGCAGATAGTTGTCGTTCGTGACCGCTATAAAAGGAAAAGAGTTCCCCTTCCTACACCTGAATTTTATACATTTTATAACGGAAAAGAAAAAGGGGATAAAGAAAAAGAATTACGGTTATCGGATGCTTATATGGTAAAAGATTTTCAGCCTATGTTGGATTTGAAGGTGAAAATGATTAACGTTAATTCAAGTGAGCAACACGAGATTTTAGAAAGATGTCAGGTTTTACGGGAATACAGTCAGTTTATTGATATGGTAACGAAATATCAGGAAACAGATGTATCCGAACCATATAAAAAGGCAATTCAGGAATGTATTAGAAAAGGAATTCTTGCTGAATATCTGAAACGAAAAGGAAGCGAGGTTGTAAATATGTTGACAGCAGAATATGATTATGAGATGGATATAGAAGTACAGAGAGAAGAAGCTTTTGAGAGCGGAAAAGAATTAGGTGTAGAATTAGGTTTAGAAGTAAGCAGAGAATTATATGTCAAATTAAAGCAACTTGGAAGAACAGATGATATTCTAAAAGCAATAGAAGATAGTGAGTATCAGAAAAAAATGTTAAAAGAATTTGGTTTATAATAGCAGAAGGAGGCTATCGGTTAATACC
>NZ_BAAHSI010000028.1:0-61244 GCF_054601575.1 Faecalimonas canis
AGGCCGTTACCCCACCAACTACCTAATCAGACGCGGGTCCATCTCATACCACCGGAGTTTTTCACACTGCACCATGCGGTGCTGTATGCTTATGCGGTATTAGCAGTCATTTCTAACTGTTATCCCCCTGTATGAGGCAGGTTACCCACGCGTTACTCACCCGTCCGCCACTCAGTCACTATGCTCTTCCTCCGAAGATTCAAAGCAAGGTGCTTCGTTCGACTTGCATGTGTTAAGCACGCCGCCAGCGTTCATCCTGAGCCAGGATCAAACTCTCGTTAAAAGTGTTTTCCCGTTCAAGAATCACTACTAGCAATTCTATCCCTTTTACTGTTTGGTTCGTCAGATCTCTCTGATTCGTTCTGTTTATTTCTCTTAGAAATTTTCAGGTTCGTTGTCTATTGTTTAATTATCAATGTTCTGTTTTTCTTTCGCTCTCTTGCGACAGCCATATTAGAATATCATATCCATTCTTCTTTGTCAACAACTTTTTTCATTTTTTTGAAATTTGTTTTTGACTTGTCTGCCCGTTTCTCGAGTGCTTGTCTATAATATCATCCCTTCCTGCATATGTCAACATCTTTTTTCATTTTTTTTATTTTTTTCAGTCTTACAAAAAACAGATACCGTAGTTACTCTAAATGAGAATTACATTACAACAAATATCTTTGCAGCCACTTCAAGTACATGACCGCAAAGACATCCCCATAATTAAATATTTCCCTACTTAAATAAATTGAACTGCTTCATTTATATTTTTCACACCGACAATTTCTATACCTTTGATATTATTTACAGACTCTAGGGATACTGCCGGAACTATGCACGTTTGAAAACCAAGTTTTTTTGCTTCAGACACTCTCTGCTCAGGCATACTGACTGCACGAACTTCCCCGCTTAGACCTACTTCTCCAAAAGCAATCACTTTATCACCGATAGGTTTATTCTTATAACTTGATACAATTGCCAATATAATTCCCAAATCAATGGCAGGTTCATTCATTTTAATTCCACCGGCTATATTTACATAAGCATCATAATTAAATAACGGAAGCCCCATTCTCTTTTCTAAAACTGCCATAAGCAGATTTACTCTGTTATAATCCGTCCCCGCCGCCGTTCTCCTTGGCATACCGAAGCCGCTCTGACAGACAAGAGCTTGGATTTCCAAAAGAATCGGACGTGTTCCTTCCATAGAACAAGCAACAACTGAACCCGACGCTCCCTCTGGTTTTCCGTTTAACATAAATTCCGAAGGATTTTTCACTTCCTGCAAACCGGATTGTCGCATTTCAAACACACCGATTTCGTTTGTTGAACCAAAACGATTTTTCACCCCACGCAAAATACGATAAGATGCGTGTCTATCTCCTTCAAAATATAGCACCGTATCCACCATATGCTCCAGCACTCGAGGACCTGCAACTGTTCCTTCTTTCGTTACATGGCCCACAATAAAAATAGAAATATTTAAACCTTTTGACAACTGCATCAAAACATTTGTAGACTCTCGTACCTGCGAAACACTCCCCGGAGCTGATGTGACGTCTTCACTGTACATTGTCTGTATAGAATCAATGATAACTATTTCCGGCTTACACCTTTCAATCACGCCGCGTATTATATTGAGATTTGTTTCACATAAAAGCGAAAGTTCATCTGTAAATTCTCCCATTCGCATCGCCCGTAATTTAATCTGTTTGAGAGATTCTTCCCCTGAAATATAGAGAACCTGATGTTTTTTTCCGGAAAGTTTTTGACAAACTTGAAGAAGAAGAGTTGATTTACCAATTCCCGGATCACCACCAACCAAAATAAGTGATCCTTGTACAATTCCGCCACCAAGCACCCTGTCCAATTCTGCTATCCCTGTTTGCGTCCTCTCTTCTGAATCTGTTTTCACGCTGGATAATGTAACAACATCCGCACGGCTGACTGTTTTTGAAAAACGCACACCCTCTGAAATTGTTTCCTCTACAAATGTATTCCATTCTTTACACATCGGACATTGACCGAGCCATTTTTTCTCCTCATGCCCACAATTTTGACAGAAAAACACACTTTTCTTTCCTTTTGCCATGTCTGTTCCTTTCTATATAAGAAAGAAGAGCCACAAATCGTCTTGCAACTCTTCTTTATAATTTCTTGTTATGCTCTTACTACCTTGATTTCTACCGGTATGTTTTCAGTAAGTTCTGTACTGATGCTTAATTTCCCACTTAAATTTGTTGTCATTCTTCCAACATTTGTGTCATCCATATACACTGTATATTCTGTATCTGCCTCTAGTTCTAACGTAAACTGTACGTCCTGTTTTCCCGAAACATTGAAAGACACTGTATCTTCTGTCACTTTCAAATGTTCTACTGCTGTTCCCGGCACAGATTCATATAGAAACATTCCGTTTCTCTCTAATTTTGTAATCTCTGCAAATGTCTTAACTTTATATAAATCTCCCTGAAACTCAAAATCTTCCAGTTTTGTCTTCTTATCCAGTGTGTAATCTCCAAAACTAAGTGTTCCGTCTTCTTCTACACGCAATAGTTCTTTCACCGCAGCCATTTTGTAAATCCTCCTATGGTATTCTTTTGTTGTTCCTCTATTATATAATAACTTCTATTCTTTTACCAGTTCTTTATCCGGTTTCACTATAAATTTTATTTCTTTTTTCGCCATTCCTACTTCTACCTGTGTGCCGGATTTAATTTCCCCATCCAAAATTGCATCTGCCATTTTATCTTCTAATATATTTTGCATTGCTCTTCTGAGCGGTCTTGCACCATATTTTAAATCTGTTCCCTGTTCTACAATTTCTTTTTTCACGGAATCGCGTATAATCAATTTAATATTTAACTGCTTTCTTACTCGTTCCGTAAGTTCTTTGCACATCAAATTGACAATTTTTTTCATTTGTTCCTTAGTCAAAGCATGGAATACAATAATCTCATCTATTCTATTTAAAAATTCAGGTTTAAACAATTGTTTCACTTCGTCCATTACATTGGATTTCATTTTTTTGTAATCACTGTCCGCATCTTCATTAGTGATAAATCCAAGTTTTTTCGGTTCTACAATCGCTTTCGCCCCCGCATTCGATGTCATGATAATCACCGTATTTTTGAAATCCACTTTTCTTCCCTGCGAATCTGTAATATGTCCGTCATCAAGTACTTGTAATAAAATATTGAACACATCAGGATGTGCTTTTTCAATTTCATCAAACAGAATGACAGAGTATGGATTACGGCGGACTTTTTCACTCAGTTGTCCTCCGTCATCATGTCCCACATACCCCGGCGGTGATCCGATCATCTTGGAAACACTATGTTTTTCCATGTATTCAGACATATCTACACGGATGAGCGCATCCTCATTTCCGAATAACGCCTCTGCCAACGCTTTTGATAATTCTGTTTTTCCTACTCCGGTAGGTCCTAAAAACAGAAACGAACCAATTGGACGGTTTGGATCTTTTAATCCCACTCTTCCTCTTTTTACTGCTTTTGTCACTGCTGTAACCGCTTCTTCCTGTCCGACAACTCGCTTGTGAAGTATCTTATCCAATTTTAGTAAACGTGCCGTTTCACTTTCCGCCAATTTCTGTACCGGAATTTTCGTCCACGCAGAAACTACTTCTGCAACAGCCGACTCAGTGACACAAATCTGTTTTTTCTTATTTGCACGCTGGAAACGTTTTCTTGCATTTTCCAGTTTTTCTCTTACGGCTCCCTGTTCATGATTTAAAAGAGATGCCTCCTGCATCTGACCATTTCTTATTGCATCTTCTTTTTCTTTCGCAAGATTTTCCAACGTTTCTTCCAGTTCGTGAATATGTTCCGGCACTTTAAATCCCGCAAGACTGACTTTTGAACACGCCTCATCCAAAATATCAATCGCTTTATCCGGAAGATTTCTATCTGTTACATAACGCTTCGATAATTCCACCGTCGCCTCAAGAGCCTCATTTTCAATATAGACCTCATGATGCGATTCGTATTTTGATTTAATCCCCTCCAAAATTGCCATACATTGTTCTTTTGTCGGCTCTTCTACCATGATAGGTTGGAAACGCCTTTCTAATGCTGCATCTTTTTCAATATATTTACGATATTCAGCAATGGTTGTCGCACCAATCAACTGAATTTCTCCTCGTGCCAGTGACGGTTTCAACATATTTGAAGCATCAATCGCTCCTTCCGCACCGCCTGCTCCAATGATTGTATGAACTTCATCCAAAAACAGAATGACATTTCCTACTGCCTTCACTTCCTGAATCAATTTTTTCATTCTGTCCTCAAACTCACCTCTATATTTTGAGCCGGCAACCATTCCCGCCAAATCAAGAGTTAAAATTTTCTTATTTTTCATTGCATCCGGAACGATTCCATTTGCAATACGAAGGGCTAGCCCCTCCACAATCGCAGTTTTACCCACGCCGGTTTCTCCAATCAAACATGGGTTATTTTTCGTACGCCTGCTTAAAATCTGCATAATTCTAGCGATTTCTTCTTCACGCCCAATGACCGTATCTAATTTTCCTTCCATTGCCTGACGGGTCAAATCCGTACTATATTGTTCCAAAATACCGGTCTGACTTTTCTCGCCTCCTTGAAACAATTTATACTCTTCCGGTTCTGCTCCAACCGCCTGCAAAATGTCTTCTATAATTTTCTGTGGTTGTATATTTAATGTGGCTAAAATTCTTGCTCCAACACACTCCGTATCTTCCAAAATCGCCAAAAGCATATGTTCTGTTCCGATTTCTCTTGCGTGCAGACGCATTGCCTGTGCCTTGCTATTCTCTAAAATATAACTCAATCTTGGACTTTCCTCAGGTTTCACCACTTCCTGTTTCTCTCCAATCGGCGAAACAAGTTCATTGACAACCTTAATCAAATCTTCCTCTTTCACCCCATTCTGAGCCAAAACCTGCCCTGCTACTCCGCGATATACTTTTCTCAGCGCCACAAGCAAATGTTCCGTCCCCACATACCTGTTGCCCATCTTCTTCGCCAATGTTTTTGCAGTCTTCAATACCTCTTCTGCCTGTTTTGTATAATAACCCTGCATTGCATTCTCCTATTCTTTCTATAATAATTAGCAATATTCTTTAAAAATCTCCTCCACAAGTTCATGCACTTCGTCCTTCGTAATATTTTTACATCGTCCCTTTGCTAAAATTATGCGAAGTTGATTTTTCATATCTTCCAGTGCCTGCATTTTATTCACATCTAATGAAATAACGGCGCCCTTCCTTCTGTCCAGTTGGATAAACCCCTCCTGCTTCAAAACAGAATACGCTTTATTTACCGTGTGCATATTTATCCCTATATTTTCGGCAAGTTGTCTGACAGATGGGAGGCTATCACCTTCCTGAATTTCTGCTGTTGCAATTCCCATAATAATTCTATTACGCAATTGTAAATAAATCGCCTCATCACTGTTAAAATCAATTTCAATCAGCATACACTCACCCTTTCTCTTTATGTATTTTCTGTTATATTCATATTATAACACAGGTACTCTCTTGTCAATCATTTATCCCTATTGACTTTTCTATTTCTATATGATATAACAAAGATAAACAAATTACTATGTTATGCAAAGTATTATGTTATATAAAGTAGGTGTTAAAATGTACGACAAGTCACAATTACTAAAAGGTTTACAAGAAGGATGCGTATTACAAATTATAAACACAAAGGATACTTATGGATATGAAATCGTTACTACACTGCAAAGAAAAGGTTTCCACTCCGTAAAAGAAGGAACAATATATCCTTTACTTCTCCGCCTAGAAAAAAACGGATATATTTCCTCTAGTTTTCGCGTTTCCGAAAGAGGACCTGCTCGAAAATATTATCAAATTACAGATTTTGGAAGGGAATATCTCGCTGAATTTGTTTTAGCATGGCAAGAGGTTACACAATTAGTTGATTTTGTTTTTTCCGATGAAAAAGGGGAAGAAAAATGACAAACGAATTAAAATTATTAAAAAAAGAAAACGTACTAAGGGCATCCTGTCTATCCGTACAAAGTCAGGATGCACTCCAAAAATGGCGGGAATATGCAAAACTTTCCGACATTAATCCTTATGACTTTGAACTTTGCTATAAAGAATTAATCGGAATCGCCTCCCAGAAAGAGTTAGAAGGAAGTAATCTAAAAGAATTTTTCGGCGAAAATATGCAGACGGTGACGGAGGATATTTTACAAAATTGCCCGAAAAAATATTTAAAAGACTATCTCCTATTCGACTTTAGAGATATGATGGGAAATCTTTGTATTGGTTTTACTCTTATGTACTTTGTCTGCGGAATACTTTGGAAAGAAATCACGCTTGCCAGTTTCCTTGGGCATATTATTCTCATCGGAATATGGTTCATTTATTTGAGATTTATCACCGGTGATAGACATAGAAGCGGATTTTTTACACCAAAACTAAATCAAAAAATCGTGAAAACATTTTCTGTTTATTTTATGTTCCTTGCCGTCACTGTAATTATTTCATACGGCATTACTAAACTGCTTTCTTTTGTTTCATTACACATACCAAATGCGTTTTTGTGTGTAATCTACGGCATGTTTTGGGTTGTACTCACTGTGTGGAGAAATAGGTACATTAAGGAAATGAGCATGCGGAAACGGTGGGATGATTAACAATCGGGGACGTAGTGTTTTTACATTTCACTACGTCCCCGATTGTACTTTGCCCTGTCCCTTTTCTTAGTTCCCCCTGTCCCCAATGTAAAAAACAGCCATTTTTATGGTCAAATTTAAAAAAGGGACACACTAAAACGCAATTGGGGACGTAGTATTTTCTAATTTTACTACGTCCCCAATTGCGAAAATCTACACCTCGTCGATCGCTTTTCCGATATCGTTTCTCTTATATTTATTCGCAAACTGTACCCACTCAGTTGCTTTATATGCGTTGGCTCTCGCCTCTTTTAAATCCGCACCTTTCGCAGTTACACCAAGCACACGTCCACCGTTTGTTACGATTTTACCATCTTGCCATTTTGTTCCGGCATGGAAACAATAGTAACCGTCATGTTTTTTGAATTCTTCTAAACCTGTGATTTCAAATCCTTTTTCATATGACAATGGGTATCCTTCTGATGCCAACACAACACAAACTGCCGCATTGTCTTCAAATTCCAATTCAATCGTATCCAGTGTTCCGTCAATACAAGCCTCAAATACATCAATAATGTCTGTTTTCATTCTTGGCAATACAACTTGTGTTTCTGGATCTCCAAATCTTGCATTGTATTCCAATACTTTTGGTCCATCCTCCGTAAGCATTAATCCGAAGAAGATAATTCCTTTAAATTCTCTTCCTTCTTCTCTCATGGCATCTACAGTTGCCTGATATACATATTTTTCACAAAATTCTTCTACCTCTTTTGTATAGAAAGGACTTGGTGAAAATGTTCCCATTCCGCCTGTGTTAAGACCTTCATCTCCGTCTTTTGCACGTTTGTGGTCCTGTGCAGATGTCATTGTTTTGATTGTTTTTCCGTCTACAAACGAGAGTACGGAAACTTCACGCCCTGTCATAAATTCTTCTATAACCATTGTGTTTCCGGCAGTTCCGAATTTTTTATCCATCATAATGGATTTTACACCGTCTTTTGCTTCCTCTAATGTATTACAAATCAAAACACCTTTTCCAAGTGCAAGCCCGTCTGCTTTTAATACAATTGGAAATTTTGCTGTTTCTAAATAAGCAAGTGCATCTTCCGGATTATCAAAATTTTCATATGCCGCTGTCGGAATGTTATATTTTTTCATTAAATCTTTTGAAAATGCTTTTGAACCTTCCAAAATGGCAGCCACTTTATTTGGTCCGAATACACGAAGTCCTTCTGCTTCAAAGGCATCAACAACTCCGGCTACAAGAGGGTCATCCATACCGATTACAGTCAAGTCAATTTCTTTTTCTTTTGCAAATTGCACCAATTTATCAAATTCCATTGCCCCGATATTTACACATTCTGCATATTCCGCAATGCCTGCATTTCCCGGTGCACAGTAAATTTTGTCTACTTTATCGCTTTTTGCCACGCTCCACGCAATTGCGTGTTCTCTTCCACCGCTACCAACGATTAATACTTTCATCGTATCCTCCTTATGATTCAATTTGAACCTGTCCATTTTCTACTTTTATTTTTCCATTTGCAATTAAATGTATTGCCTCAGGAAGAATTTTCCATTCCGCTTCTTCCATTACCCTGCGCTGAAGGATTTCAGGTGTATCACCCTGCTGAACCGATACCGCTTTCTGCAAAATAATTGGTCCTGTGTCCGTTCCCTCATCCACAAAATGCACTGTTGCCCCGACAACTTTTACCCCTCGTTCCAATGCTTTTTCATGCACCTTCAAACCGTAATATCCTTTTCCGCAAAAAGCAGGAATTAAGGATGGGTGAATATTAATAATCCTATTTTCGTACTGTTTTATCATTTCTTTCGGTATAACAACAAGAAAACCTGCAAGAACAATCAAATCCGGATTTAACCCGTTAAGTTCTTCAAGGAAAGCATCATTAAATGCTTCCCTTGTATCATAGTCCTTTGGAGAAATACATTTTGCAAAAATACCGTGTTGCTTTGCTCTCTCTAAAGCATATGCATTTTTGTTATTGCTGATTACTCCGATAATCTCCGTATTTGTAATTGTCTTCGCCTCGACTGCATCTATAATTGCCTGCAGATTTGTTCCTCCGCCCGAAACTAATACAACTACTTTTAGCATAAAGTTACTCCTTTATCGCCGGCTTCAATATGTCCGACTACATATCCTTCTTCTCCTGCTGCCTTGATTGCCTCCAATGTACTTTCTACATCTTTTTCATCTACTGCCACAATCATACCAAGTCCCATGTTAAATGTATTGTACATCATTTCTTCCGCAATATCTCCATGTTCTGCTAACATTGGGAAAATTGGCAACATAGGATAACTGTCTTTTTTCACTACTGCGTGTGTTCCCTCTTTTAACATACGAGGAATATTTTCGTAGAAACCGCCACCTGTAATATGGCTACAGGCTTTCACACGTACACCTGCATCTTTAATAGATTTAAGTGCTTTCACATAAATTTTTGTTGGAGCTAACAATGCTTCTCCAAGTGTGCAGCCCAATCTGTCATAATATGTATTTAATGATTCTTCGCTCATTTCAAACACTTTACGAACTAATGAAAATCCGTTACTGTGAACTCCTGATGATGCCATACCAATAAGTACATCTCCGGCTTTTAATTCCTGACCTGTAATCATTTCTTTTTTGTCACATACACCTACTGCAAATCCGGCAAGATCATAATCTTCTTCCGGCATAAGTCCCGGATGTTCTGCTGTTTCGCCACCGATTAAAGCCGCTCCTGACTGAAGACATCCTTCTGCCACACCACTTACGATTGTCGCAATTTTTTCCGGTTCATTTTTTCCGCAGGCAATATAATCAAGGAAGAATAACGGTTCTCCGCCTGCACAGGCAATATCATTTACACACATTGCTACTGCGTCAATTCCGATTGTATCATGTTTATCTAAAATCATTGCAAGTTTCACTTTTGTTCCGCATCCATCTGTACCAGATAACAGTACAGGTTCTTCCATTTCTTTAATTTTCTCTAAAGAAAATGCTCCTGAAAATCCTCCAAGACCTCCGAGTACTCCCGGACGCATTGTTTTCTTTACGTGTTCCTTCATCAGTTCTACTGATTTATAACCTGCTTCAATATCAACGCCTGCATTCTTGTAATCCATATTATACCTCCACTTATCTTCATCTCATTCGTAACTGTGTTTTACATTTGTTTTAAGTATTCTTTATGTCCTAATTTTTCAAGTTTTTCTGCTTTCGCCTGTACAGTTTCTTTCATTTCCTGTGTATAGGCTTTTAATCTTTCTAATAACTCTGCATCTGATGCAGCAAGAATTTTTGCAGCTAAAATAGCAGCGTTTGCTCCACCGTCAATTGCTACTGTAGCAACAGGAATTCCCGGCGGCATCTGTACGATAGAGTACAGCGCGTCTACACCGTCTAAGTTTTTGCTTGACATTGGAATCCCAATAACAGGCATTGGAAAGATTGCAGCACACATTCCCGGCAAGTGTGCAGCCATTCCCGCACCTGCGATAATTACTTTAAAGCCTTTTTCTTCCGCTGATTTCGCATAGTCATAAAATACATCCGGTTCACGATGTGCTGAAATAATAGTCATTTCATAATCTACGCCAAGTTTTTCTAACATATCGGCTGCTTTACTCATTACTTTCATATCTGAGTCGCTGCCCATCACAATTCCTACTTTTGCCATAGTTTTCTTCCCTTCTCTGTATTACATTATTTATAAGTTTTACAAATAAATCTTTTCTATTTATAAGTTATTTTACTTATACCCTTACGAGATGTCAACACATGAACGCCGAATTACTGATTATAAATACTTATAACAATTAATTCAGTTCAGCCAACGGTTCGTTCAACATTTCCGTTCCTTCGAGAACAAATCTTGTGTCTTTTAAAATCACGATTTTCTCTCCGTCCGGTTTCACAACAGAAATTTCTTCCAACTCCTCATATGGAATTGTAATATCTGTATGACACTGGAAATATGCTTTGCTTACATCTTCTTTTCTTAAAATGGAAACCGAATTATCTTTTGCTACGATTTCTTTTCCATTTTGATTGTAAATTCTGTTATCCTCGCTCCAACTGTAGCATGTATCTCCAACTGCAAAATGCGGTCCCATTTTTTCCGCAATCAAAATAGGCATTTTATCTTCAATTCCATATCTTTTAGCCACAACATACGCCGTTGTATTTGTGCCGATAGCAAATTCACCGAGAGGAAGTGTTTCGTGGTTAAACAAAATATTTGTATGAATATATTTTTTATTTTCTTCCTCCTCTGCAAAATTACTGCAAGTGTAATCCTGAATTTTTCCGTCTTTAAATTGAATTTCCAAATCTCTGTACTGAAGTTCGTTTAAATAAACTTTACTTACATATAAAGTTCCTTCTGTTCCCTCTAGTACAGGAGAGGTGAATACTTCTCCTACCGGAATATTGGCATCCGCCACACAGTTTTCAAAAATTGTTTCTTTCTCAGGATTTTCTAATTTGTGTAACTGTACTTTTAAATCTGTTTTATTTTCACCTTTTCCGAGAATATGAACATATTCGCCTTTATCAAGCGCATCAATAATTGTCTGCTGTACTTTCTCATAAAGACTTGCATCCAACGTATTAATACGGACAACTTCATCAAAAATTTCTTCATAATTATCTGCAATCTCCGGTACCGGATAAGCAATAATCGTAAATCCTCTTTCTTCGCCTTTGATGTATTCATTTGTAATCTGACCTGATTTGTTGTCATATAAAAGTTCCAACTGTTCTTGTTTTTCCGTTAAATGAACAGCATTCTTCTTGCTTTCCGGCGCAAACGGCGCTTCTCCAAATACCTCCATAACTGCCGGTCCCGCCATTTTTCCCGCCAGTTCTTTATGCTTCTCGTATGTGTTTTTTAATACGTCCAATTTGCGTTCCACAAATTTTTTATCTAAAAATAGTCCCGCATCTGCACCGTGGTCATACTCATACTGTTTGTTTGCGATTGCCCCATAATATCCTGTTTTAAAATGTTTACGTTTTGTCAGAACGCTGACGCCTGCACGGAAAATAACAGGCTTTAATCCCATTTTCTCAAAGTTTTCAATGGCTTTTCTGACAACTCTCTCAAATCCTAATGTATAACGTACATTTACCGAACCTTTCTTCGATAAATCTTTTCTTCCGTTTACAAAGCACATACGGTATCCTTCCGTATATGTGTCAGCCATTTTGCAAATAATTTCTTCTGAAAGTTCATTCATATGCTCTGCTGTTCTTCTCTCGTTTTCGGAAACATATTCCCCATATGAGTAAAGATAACGCAGGTCTTCCAAATCACTCTCCATAATAATGCGTGTTGCGAAATCCTTCTCCCAGTCAATCTGATCCACAATTCTGTCTGCCATAAATACGTCCGCATAATCACTTGCATACCAGTAAACAATCTCTTTTAACGATTCATAAGAAGGTTCTTCCCCTTCAAAACAGTTGTACATCTCAATAAATAATTCATTGCATATTGTCAGATATAATTGTTTTCTCTCAAAGACATAGGCTATTTCCCCACGCATTTCCGTATATAAGAAACTGAGTATCTTTCCATACTCCTCACCAAGCATTTCTACCGCATAGTCCGGATTTGCATAACTTTTCGCATAATTTTCAGGTAAAATGTCCTCATACAATTTTCTATTTTCTCTCTGCATTTCTTCAAATGACAAAGTTTTCCACTCATCATTTTTCAACAGTTGATTTACCCTGTCAATTTCTAAAAGAAATCCGGCAACTTTTACGAAAAAGTCCTGAAACTTCTCTCCCACTGTTTTCTCTGTTTCGATTTTTCTTATTCTTTCTATCGAAAGTGTGTAACGTTCCTGAATCTGTTCTTCCATTCTATAAAAAACCTCCTAAAAAGAATATCAATAAGCTTACTAAAAAGAATATATTTAATCCTATTCCTACTTTGCAGGTAAGATAATCTTTGTCACGTTCTTTAAGTCCACGAATTCCCTGCATAATTCCGGCTCCTGCAAAAAGCAAGGCACTCACACCAAGGCCTCCTATATATCCTGCCGCCTTTCCCTTATACAAATAGGTAATCACAACTGACGAAAGAATAACTACTGCAACTGCCCCCGCAATCACACAAGATATAATTCCTTTCTTGGAATGCTTTAATTTTGCCTGTCCGTATTTTCGATTTCCACGTTTTTTCTTATCCCTTTTTCTGTCCCGCTCTCTGTTCCTTTCTTTCGTTCTGTCATTTTTTCTGTCTTTTTCTCTATCTTTTCGCACTAAATTTTCTCCTTATTCTATCACATAGTATAAATAGCATATAACCCAGAACACTTCCGACTGTATTTAGCAACAAATCATCCACGTCAAAACTTCCTACTTTTATCACAAGTTGAAAAAGTTCTACGCATAAACTGATTCCGAACCCATAAAATGCAGTTGCAAGAAAACTTCTGAATCTACTCCCTATCGGCATAAAAAATCCGAAAGGAACAAAAATTAATACGTTTCCAAGCAAATTGCTCATCACCGCCATAACACCCAGTTGCTCTCTGTAATTCCAAAATCTTTTAATTTCTTTAAAAAGAACAAGGTTGTAGTGATATACTTTCAATTCCTGTCCTCGCCCGTACCAGTCCGAAAATAGAAGAAAATAAAAAATGAATATGATATATAGTATAAAGAATACTTTCCCAAACATTTTGATGCGTTTTTTATTTTTCGCTTTCAATCCCGTATTCCTTCTCTAAAACATTATTTTCTTTCTTCCTGCCAAAAGTCTTCCGCCGCCTACGATAGTAAGTACTCCTGCAACAACTCCTGTTACAATCATAATAATTCCAAGTGCAATGTTGCCCGCTCCGACAGTTCCTATTGTTTTATATAACTTTTCCATTCTCAACTTCCTTTCACTTATTTCGCACCATACTGTTCATAGTATGCGTCAATCGCTGCTTTTATTGTATCATCAATAACAATTTCTCCATTACACTCTCTATTATACAAATGTTCTACAACTTCAGCCATTGTAACAATTGCATTTGTCTTAAATCCATATAAGTCTTTTACTTCTTCCAAAGCACATTTTTCTCCGCCTTTTCCAACTTCCATACGGTCAAGTGAAACGATAAGCCCAACGATTTCCACATCTGCCGCACCTTTTACTTTCGGTACTGTTTCCTCCATTGATTTTCCTGATGTTGTTACGTCCTCAATCATAATGACACGGTCACCGTCCTGAAGTTTACTTCCAAGAAAACTTCCTTTATCTGCGCCGTGATCTTTCTCTTCTTTTCTGTCTGAACAATAACGTACTTCTTTTCCGTATAATTCGCTGTATGCGATTGCCGTTACAACTCCAAGTGGAATACCTTTGTATGCCGGTCCAAATAAAACATCAAAATCATCTCCGTATTTATCGTGAATTGCTTTTGCATAGTATTCTCCAAGTCTTTTCAACTGTGAACCTGTCACATATCCGCCTGCATTCATAAAGAATGGGGATTTTCTTCCGCTCTTTAATGTAAATTCTCCAAATTTAAGTACTTTGCTCTCTACCATAAAATCAATAAATTCTCTCTTATACTGTTCCATATTCTTAAAACCTCCATCTGTATATCATTATTTTCTTTTTATCTTGTATTATCCGAAGATACCTTTTAATCCTTTCAATTTTATCACAATTTTAAGGTTATTTCAATTAATGAAGAAAGGGAACTTTAAGGTTTTCACCCTAAGTTCCCTTGTGATTACTTTTATTATCTTTTAAATGTTTCTATCATCTGTTCTCTGTCACTGACTATGACTTTATCTTCCATGGAAATAAAAAAATCATTTCCCTACTGAATAAATTTTTCTAAAACAGTGCCTTTCTTTATTTTGATTTTTTTCTATCCCCAATAAGCAGCACCACTCCGATAACACCTGTTATCCCTGCAAGAACATAAAATACAGTTCCTCCTGTATTAAATATTTCATATTTCTCCTGATTCGCACCAATCCTTCCTGATGATGTGGATTGAAATTTCCCATTAATCATTATTCCCGTCGTTGCTCCTACTCCCTGCTGTTTTTTTGCTGTAGACTTGAAGACCCCTCCAAGTATCAGAAAACACACTGCCATAACCAACATACAATTTCTAATTACTTTCTTAGACATCTCTTCTCTCCCTTTCCTTTTAAAACTATTTTATTATTTTATAACAATATATTAGTAAAGATATTTACTAAAGTCAATAGTAAACTTCTTTACTATGATATGCTTAGCAAATGAAAGCAGAAAATCTAACCCATACTTATATATCACGAATAAGAAATTTAAGAGAAGACCATGATAAATCGCAACAGGAAGTTGCCGATTATCTTGGCACATCGCAGACTATGTATGCTCGTTATGAGAGAGGTGCTAATGAGATGCCTGTTCGTCATATTATCGCACTATGCAAGTATTATCATGTCAGCGCGGACTATATTCTCGGCTTATCCGATATAAAACAGCCGATTAATCATACAAAAAGTGACGTATGATTTCAAATATCATATGCCATAATATATTTAAACAAAGAATGAGATTATTCATTCCATGCAGATACCCACTTTCCGTTATCGGATTAAGTATAACAGCATATTACAGGGAGATTGCCTCACGACAATCTCCCTGTTTTTTATAAACTATATATTTATTTTCTTCTTCCACTGATTACTTTAACTGCTCCAAGCATTCCCGCTAACCAAAGAAGAATATGGAAATCGTCAGAAGTTTTCGGCACTTCCGTTCCATTACCATGACTATTTTGTCCGTCATTTATATTTCCCGAACCATTATTGTCACTGCCACTTCCATCATTGTTTCCGCCGTTATTTTCATGAGAACTGCCGTTTTGGTCTTCACCTTCATTGCCGTTATCCTCATTGTCGTTTCCGTCGGTTTCTTTCTCCTTAAGTTGCTTCATTGCCTCTTCTACACTTTGGATTGCCTGTTTTACTTCTTCCTCAGTAGCATCCTTATCTTCTACAACTTCCCATGCTTTTGCAAGTACATCGTTTAAAGCAGATACGGATTCATTTGTATATTTCCCTGATGCAGCCTTATCTTTTGCCTGTGTAATAACGTCTTTTAACGCCTCTTTGTCCACCTCAGGTTTTGTAGGTTCTTCTTTTACTGTTACTTCGACAACCGCTTTCAAACCATTTGTATTTGCTATGCCGTCAATTAAAACTATTTTTCCTGAAAGTCTGTATGTATTGGCCACATTTCCATTATATGAAGATGTATCCCACTGTACAGAAAGTGTTCTTTCTTCCTGATTATCTAACTGTACTTTTACCGTCTGTGGAAGTTCCAATTCTAATACAGTTGTTCCAAATTCCACTTCTTTATCAGAAATAGTTTCTACGGAAACGATTTCATTTACCTGAATTGGTTTTTCCGTTACCGTCAATACCGCTTCCTCTGTAATAGCCTGTTTTGTTTCCATGCCTTCTTTTGTATTTACAACAAGACATCTGAATTTCATTCCGTTTTCTTTTAACGATACATTTTCTTTTGTATAAGTCGGATTTGTCGCTCCCTCAATATTTTGCCAATCCGCACCGTCTTTTACCTGCCATTGATATGTAAGGTTGCCACCGTCATTTACCTCTGCCTCTACTGTAAACACAACATTTTCTCCAACCTCTACCGTCTGAGATTTTGGCTGAGATGTGATAACCGGAATTTCTGTATTTTTCTGAAGTTCAACAACAACTGTCGCATTTTTCTTGTCATCTGTCAATTTTACTCCGGAAATTTCTTCAAGAGTTCCTCTAACGATTACCTCTCCTTCTTTTATTTTGTTGTAGTCTGCCTCGTTCCATTTCACCGGAAGCGTAGTTTTAATACCGTCTTCCAGTACTACATCCACTTCTTTTGGCAACTGTAACTGCGCAAATTCTGTTCCTACGAAAGCGGTTACCTTGTCAACCGCTTTTACTTCTGCCACCTGACGTCCTGTCGGAACAGGTGCATACGCATCAAATAAACCAAATCCCTGCTCACTTGTTCTTTCTTTCGGAAGACGAACTCGGATATAACGTGCAGTTTCTTTTACAGATTCGTACGGTCTGATTGCATTTGTTCCTTCTTTACTTCTGTCTGCAATCGTTGTCCAATTCTTTCCATCTGTTGAAATGTCGATGAAATATTTATGTGTTTCTTCAGCATTCCATGTCATCTGTACATTATCAATGTCGTAAATTCCTTTTGTATCAATATACCACCATTCATCTCCCATTGTTGCCGGGTACCAATACCAGCCCGGAACACCATTACTTCCGTGTCCTGCTTCTGCGCCTTCTTTGCATGAAGATGCAAATGCTTCTTTTTCCCTTGACACGCTGGAAAGTGTGTAATCTACTTTTTCTCCGTATGCTTCGATTTCACATACTGCCGGCCATTGATTTGCCATATCTCTTGTTGTAATGTCCTGTATTCTCAAGTATCTTACATACTCATCGGAAGAAATTGTAACTTCTTTTCCGCATCCTTCTCCGTTTCTAAAATCTTTCATATCTGCATAGTGTTCTCCGTCTGTTGAACCCTGTACGACAAATTTATAAGCAGCATCCGCTTTTTCAAATGTCAGTTTTACTTCTGAAAGTTTGTAAGTATTCTTTAAGTCTACCTGTATCCAGTGATTTTTTGTGTTTGCTCCACCTTTTGCACACCACCATGTGTCTTTCTTTCCATCAACGGCATACTCTGCCTTTTCCACTTTGCCACCTTGACCTGTATTTACGGTACTTGCTTTTACCGGCTTGCCCAGTGCGATATTATCTGTTTCTCCTGTTCCCGAAACATCTCGCAATACTGCCCATTCTCTGTTAGTTGCCTCCGTAAATGTCACACGCACATAACGTCCCTTCACTTTTCCTTTTTCAAATGCCAGTTCTGTATCTGCACTTCCCTTGCTATTGTCCACCACAATATGTTTTTCGTAAGTTTCATCTGTCATCGGATTTTCTGAAACGGCTATTGTATAATGATAAGCACTTCCTGCTGTTTCAAACGACAATTTCATTGTATCTAAATTATATGATGCTCCTAAATCAACTTCCCACCACTGAGGATACGAACCGCTGTTTGCACACCATTTTGTATTATCGTTTCCGTCATTTCCGTTTTCTTTGACTTCATTTTTATTATTTGCCGTATTTTCCGTACTTGCTCTGGAAGATTTATTTAAGAAAATGTTGCTTTCCTGTGTTTCTTCCTGTGTTTTGTTATACTCGTATTCATCTGCATCTGAACCTTCCGCTGCTGCAGGCAAACCTTCTACTTTACTTGTAGGAATGGTAACTTCCGCAGTCTTTAATCCATCTGCTGATGCTTTTAATGTAATGTTGCCTTCGCCACGTTTACTTCTCACCCATACAGCCAGTTGTCCGCCTTTTGTTGTAATTGTTTTCGGACCAACCACAAGTCCCGGTCCTTCCACTTCCAGTTTTACATCCGTGTAAGCACTCGGTACAACTGTACCATTTTCATCTGTAATATCAACCCAAACCAGTTTCGCACTACTTCCGTCCAATGCAACTTTTGCGTTACTTTCCGGACGAAGTTTAATCTGCGATGCCGTTTCAGGAGATTTTCTTACATATTCCGCTACCTCTTTCCCTTTGATTTTTCCAATCGCTTTTAATTCGCCTTTTTCATATTTTTCTAAATCAAATGTAATCGGTGCATTTCTTATTGCATCTGCACTGATTTCTTTTCCTGAATTTGCTGAAGGATGTTTACTTGGATCTACATCTCCGTGAGGACCCCAAATTGTTTTGTCGTGTCCTTTTTCTCCCAGGCTCTTTCCATTTAAAAATAACTCTACAGTATCACAGTTACTGAAAATACGAACTTCCTTTTTCGCTTTTGAATCCCAAGTATTTGCAACATATACCATTGGTCCGGTTTTTATTCCGTACTCACTCATATCTATACTTGCATCTTTTTGACTCTGATAAAAATATGCGCTATGTTTTGGAATTCTGTGCACATCCACAACTCCGCAATATGTCAGCATACCTGCATCAAAACCTGCATAATCTGCATAATCCCAGTACATAGATGCACCCAACCAGTTTTTCCCGCGTGAACGAATTGTCTGTACGCTTTCCTGAGCGTTATCCGACTGAATTAGCATTCCTTCATCTCCGCCTTTTTTTCCGGCATCGTTTTTATCTTCTCTTGTTACACGGGTTGTAGAGCTTGAACCACCATATGTCCAGTCACCGTATTCAGCGATAATCATCGGTTTGTCTTTATATTTTGGATTTTCCGCACCTTCATTTCCAGTACCAAAAATACCTGCCTGCGGGGTAGAAAGTCCGATGTCCCACACATCCCACTGATAGCAACCTGCCGTGTAACCATATGACGCCTTGTCTTTTGGATACTCTTCTTTTACAATACGGTTCATCTCCGTTGCCCATTCTCTATTGTAACTGCTCTCATTCAAACTTGATTCCCAAGCAACGATAGACGGATGATTTCTTTTATGTCTGATGTCTGTCTTCAATTCTTTGTAAGTACTTTCTTTAAACGCCTGAGAATTACTGAAATACTGCCAACCTGATGCACACTCTACAATCATAACTCCATATTTATCGCAAGCATCATAATATGCCTGACGATGAGGATAATGGGACATTCTCACAATATCAAATCCATTTTCTTTAAAACGTTTTACTTCCTCATAAATGGCATTGTCCGGAATAGCATTTCCAAGCATATATGTTTCCGCATGGAGATTTGCACCTTCTGTTTCTGTCTTTTTATCATTGATATAAAGGCCATCTCTTCTCCACTCTACTTTTCGGATACCATATGTTGTTTCCACAACGTCTTTTACAACACCATCCGCTTTAACTGTAGAACGTACCGTATATAATTCCGGTGTGTCCGGTGACCATAATCTTGGATTTGTCACCTGTAAAGATTGATTAAAATATTTCTTTTCGCCACCGGCAATAGAAACTTTATCCTCTTGTGATGCAACTACTTCTCCGCTCTCACCCACGATTTCCGTAAGAAGTGTTGTTTCTTTGCTTTCTTTTCCCTCATTTTCTACATGAGTTTTCACTTTAACCGTTGCTCTGTCTTTGGCAACCTCAGGTGCGGTGATAAACACACCTCCTCCTGCTGTTTCATTTGCTTCCACTGCATCCGTAATGTGTAACTCATCTGTAACGGTAATATAGGAATTACCATAAATTCCTCCGAAATACTGGAAATCCGGTTTATCTTTTCCCGGTGCAACATTTCTGTCCGGACGGCTGTCAATTTTTACTGCGATTGTATTTTTTTCCCCATAATTTACCTTGTCCGTAATATCAATCACAAATGGAATATAACCGCCCGCATGGGTTGTCACTTTCTGCCCGTTAATATACACCTCTGCTTTTTGCATGGCTGCTTCAAATGTGAGCATCAATCTTTTTCCCTTTAAATTGTTATCCACCTGAAAATCTTTCCGATACCAACTAATTCCAAGATAAGCATCCTTATTCTCTGCCGTATAAAATGTTGTTGTGTGCGGAAGATTCACATATACCCATTTATCATCGGCAAAATCAACCTTTTCTCCCCCCGCTACATCTCCTTTTTTGTAATGCCAATCCGTATTGAAATTAATAACATTACGGTCCGTACTCTGCACACTCTCCCTTTCCATATTGACTTCCGGCGCTGCCTGCGTCTTCACAAGACAATACGGGCTGACAAGTCCGCCAATCAGACTTAAGGCAGTGAGCAGTGCTACTACTTTTCTTTTCATACCTCATGCCTCCCTTAAAATATACATTATCGTTTATTATTTTATCTCGGTCACGTATTAAAGTATGTAGTATTTTTTATCTTTTTGGTGCAATTTTTTACACAAAAAGTTGTGAAGAAAGTGTGAAAGGGGACGTAGTATTTTTCAATTTTACTACGTCCCCTTTCACACTTATTTCACAATTCCAACCATATCCTGTACGCTTTTAAAGCCATAACGTTCCATATATTTGTCAATACCCTCCGCAATTTCCATTGTAACCGAAGGATTAATAAAATTAGCAGTTCCGACCGCAACTGCTGTAGCGCCTGCCAAGATAAATTCAATTGCATCTTCCGCTGTTGCAATTCCTCCCATTGCAATTATCGGGAGTTTAATTGCATTCGCCGTTTGATAAACCATACGGACTGCAATAGGTTTGATTGCAGGACCTGATACTCCGCCTGTTTTATTTGCAAGTGCAAATGCTCTCTTATGTACATCTATTTTCATTCCTGTTAATGTATTGATAAGAGAAACAGCGTCCGCTCCACCCGCTTCTACCGCTCTTGCCATTTCTGTAATATCTGTTACGTTCGGACTTAATTTCATAATAACCGGTTGTTTTGCATATTTTTTGATTTCTCTTGTGATTGCCTCCGCCGATTTTGGATTTTGTCCGAAAGCAATTCCTCCTTCTTTTACGTTTGGACAGGAAATATTGATTTCCAGCATATCCACATCTTCGTGAGATAAACGTTCCACCACTTCACAATAATCTTCCGTCGTTCTTCCGCAAACATTTACAATAATTTTTGTGTCATACTGACGTAAAAATGGTATATCTCTTTTGCAGAAAACATCAATCCCCGGATTTTGTAAACCTACCGCATTCATCATTCCGCCATATGTTTCTGCGATACGAGGAGTCGGATTTCCTTCCCACGCAACATTTGCCACACCTTTTGTTGTCACCGCACCGATTTTATTTAAATCAACAAACTCGGCAAATTCCGCACCTGAGCCGAACGTTCCCGATGCTGTTGTTACCGGATTTTTCCATTCTACTCCCGCAATATTGATTTTTGTGTTCATTATAAATCCACCTCCGTTGCCAAAAAGACCGGACCGTCTTTGCAGATTCGTTTGTTATGTACATTTGTGTGATGGTCTTTTTCTTTTGATTTGCATACGCAGGCAAGACACGCACCAATTCCACACGCCATTCTTTCTTCCATAGAAATATAGCATTCGATATTATTTTCTTCTGCATATGCTTTTAATGCACGAAGCATCGGTGTAGGACCGCAAGCATAAATAATATCCGCTGTTAATCCATTTTCACGGATAGCGTCCAATACATTTCCTTTTGTTCCCGCACTTCCGTCTTCTGTTGCTACATAAACTTTTCCATTTTCAGAAAGTTCTTCTGTTAAAAACAACTCATCACGATAGCCAACAACAATCTTTTTCTCTGCGTCTAACTGTTTTGCTAATTCAAGCATCGGAGGAATACCGATGCCCCCGCCAATCAAAAACGCTTTCTTTTCTTTTAACGGAAAACCGTTTCCAAGAGGTCCTAAAATTTCAATTTCATCACCTGACACTAGTTTAGAAAATTGTTCTGTTCCCGTATTCTCTCCCGTAACTCTGTAAACAACCCGTAACTGTTTATTTTCTTTGTCAATTTCACAGATACTGATTGGACGAGGCAATAATTTTCCGCTGTCATTTGTATACATAGAAATAAACTGTCCGGCTTTTGCTGAAACGGCAGCCTCTGCACAAATCCATAAACTGTAAATATCCGTTGCTATCTTTTCCTGTGATACAACAACCGCTCTTTCTTTTTCTCTCTTTTCCATTTTCGTTCTCCCCTATCTGTTTTCCAACGCTCCGTTAATATCGGCAATCATTGTTTCAACTGCTTTTCTTGATGCATCTGCGAAATTCTCTTCTCCAAACTCAGCATATGCTTCCTGTTTATAAGCAGCAATAATTCCTCTTGAAGAATTTACGATTGCACCTAAACCGTCCTCATTGAAGAAGTGTACAAGGTCTTTTCCCTGTCCTCCCTGTGCACCATAACCCGGAACAAGAATATAAGATTTTGGCATAACTTTTCGGAGAACTTTTCCCATTTCCGGATAAGTTGCACCTACAACTGCACCGATATAACTGTATTCATCACCCATATGGTTTTCGCCCCACTGTGCTACTTTTTCTCCAACCAATTCATATAACGGTCTTCCGTCAACAAGTCTGTCCTGAAATTCTCCACTTGACGGATTTGATGTCTTCACCAAAATAAATAATCCTTTATTTTCTTCCTTACATACATCAATAAATGGATTAATTCCGTCTGAACCTAAATACGGATTAACTGTGGCAAAATCTTCGTCAAACGGAACATAAGATTTGCTTCCAACCTGTACATGACCAAGATGTCCTACAGCATACGCTGAAGAAGTTGAACCAATATCGCCTCTCTTAATGTCCCCGATTACTACTAAACCTTTTTCTTTACAATAATCTACTGTCTTTTTAAATGCAACAAGTCCCGGAATACCGAACTGTTCATACATAGCAATCTGTGGTTTTACCGCAGGAATTAAATCATATGTTTTATCAATAATTTCTTTATTAAACTGCCAGATTGCTTCCCCTGCTCCTTCTAGTGTTTCTCCAAATTCTGCAAACGCTTTCTTTTGAATGTGCTGTGGAATGTAATTTAGCATTGGGTCTAACCCCACTACGATTGGTGCTTTCGTTCTTTTAATGTTTTCTACTAATTTGTTAATCATGTTTTCTTCCTCCTAGTATGCTGTATTTTCATAAACCATTTTTCCGCCGACAAATGTATAACGCACGTCACCTTTTACCTCATAATTGTCAAACGGTGTGTTTTTCCCTTTTGAAAAGAATGTGTTTTTATCAATTCGATATTCTCGTTTTGGATCAAAAATAACAATATCCGCAACCATTCCCTCGGAAACCGAACCTTTTTCGTCAGCAATTCCAAGTATCTTTGCCGGATTATAACTCATTTTTTCTGCCATCTGCATCGGTGTTAAAATCCCCTTATCCACTAATTCCGTATAAGTAAGGGCAGCAGATGTTTCCAACCCTACGATGCCAAACATGGCGTCTTTCATGGATTTATTTTTTTCCTCAGCCGAATGTGGTGCATGGTCTGTGGCAATGACGTCCATAATGTTATTTTTCAAGCCTTCTTTTAATGCTTCCACATCCTCTCTGCTACGAAGCGGAGGATTCATCTTATAGTTTCCATCATCTTCCGGTATATCCTCTGTCGTTAATATAAAATGATGTGGGCAAACTTCAGCCGTCACAGGAAGTCCATCCTTTTTCGCTTCCGCAACCATTTTCACACTGTCCGCTGTGGAACAGTGACACAAATGTAACTGTACACCGGTTTCCTTGGCAAGCAAAATATCTCTCGCTACAATTACGTCTTCCACTGCATTTGTAATTCCTTTTAGACCTAATTCTTTTGCTTTCTCATCTTCATTCATCACTCCGCCTTCTACCATTGTGATGTCTTCACAGTGAGCAAAAATAGAAATCTCATTTTCTTTTGCCATTCTCATCGCCTGACGATAGAGCGAAGCATTCATCACGGATTTACCGTCTTCGCTGATTGCATGACACCCCGCTTTTGCCATACCTTCAATATCCGCCAACTCTTCACCTTTCTGTCCTACGGTAATTGCACCCAGTTGGATAACATTTACCGGTGATTCTGTCTTGGCACGGCGGTGTACTTCCGCAACTTGTTCTCCCGCATCCGTAACCGGTTTTGTGTTTGGCATTGCACAAATGGTAGTAACTCCTCCTCTTGCACCTGCCTGTCCACCCGTCTGCAATGTTTCCTTATATTCTAGTCCCGGATCTCTTAAATGAACGTGCAAATCAATAAATCCAGGCATAACATAGCATCCTGACGCATCAACTGTTTTGTCCGCTTCATCGGCAATATCCTTGTCTACTTTTACAATCCTTTCATTTTCAATCAACACATCGCAAATTTCGTCACGCTGTGTTTTCGGGTCTAATACATGACCATGTTTAATTAATGTTCTCATTATTTTACAACCTTTCTGCAAAATTACATATAGTTTTATTTTACCATAGGCTAACCAAAAAAGGAATGCAAAAATTTGCATTCCTTTCCGCTTACTGTTTCATTTTTTCTTTTAATACTTCCACAGCTTTCTCTAACTGATTATCTGCCTCTGCATTATTCTTATCATATTTATATTCTACCTCTACATCCGGTTTAATTCCTTTTCCATGGATATTTCTTCCATTAGGAGTAAAATATTCTGCAATAGTCAATTTCAGACAAGTTCCGTCTTTCAAGTCAAACAACTGTTGTACAACCCCTTTGCCGTAAGTTGTTGTTCCAACAAGTGTACCAGCCTTATGATCCTGAACTGCTCCCGCAAAAATCTCTGATGCGCTAGCGCTTCTGCCGTCCACTAAAACGGTCATTGGTATTTCCAGTTTATGTTCCTCGTCCGAAGTCATCACTTCACGTTTACCGTCTTTGTCCTCTGTATACACAATCAGCCCTTCCGGCAAAACATAATCCAACATCTGACATACAGTCGAAAGATTTCCTCCCGGATTTCCACGAAGGTCGATGACCATTCCTTTCATTCCCTGTTTCTTTAAATCCGTTATTGCCTCTACGAACTGATTATATGTAACCATATCAAATTCAGTAATACGAATATAACCAATCTGAGCTTCCTTCATCTCATACTCAACCGTATGCGCTTCCAGTTTTTCACGCACCGCTGTCGCCTCAAACTCTTTTCCGTCACGGAGAACCGTTATCGTTACTTCCGTTCCCTCTTCTCCTTTGATTTTATTGACAACTTTACTGAGATCTTCACTGGAAATATCTTTCCCATTAACCTTATAAAGAATATCGTTATTCTTAAACCCTGCCTTTTCCGCCGGAGAGTTTTCATATATATTCACCATTGTAATCACTCCGGTTTCAAGATTCTGGGACATTACCGCCCCAATTCCACTGTACTCTCCCTCCGTTGTTTCATACAGTTCTTTCGTTTCTTTTTCATTATAATATACGGAATAAGGGTCTTTCAAACCATTCACATAACCTTTCAGAAGATAATCAGACAAATCTTTATTCTTAATTTCATCTTCTTTCAGATAAGTTTCATCAATAAGATACCTTATCTTTTCTAACTTATGTGCTGTTTCTTTATCAATAGTTGTTCCATATCCGGCATTTTTCAAATATATGCCCGCTGCTCCCGCAATGACTAAAGTAACGAGGGTGCCACAAAGCACCCCCTTTAAAAATCCTTTTTTATTTCCCATATATGAGTCCTATCTATAAATATTTTCTTGGGTCTACTAACTTTCCGCTCGGCTCTTCCACAATAAAATGTAAATGAGGTCCGCTTACTCGTCCTGTTCTTCCAACCGTGGCAATATTCTGTCCTCTGCTGACTTTCTGTCCCTGTCTGACAAAAATGTCCGTGCAATGCTGATACCATGTCGTAAGACCGTTCGGATGTCTGATAACAACATAGTTTCCGCGAACCGCCTGATTTCCCGTGCGGATTACTGTACCTTCCGCTGCCGCATAAATAGGGGTTCCTGACGGTGCGCCGTAGTCGCGCCCTTCATGGAATGTACTTGCTCCCGGAACAGGAGCTTTACGCGGTCCAAACTCACTTGTAATTCTTCCCGCCGGACAAGGATTGGAAAGATAACCGTTTCCTCCCGTAATCACAGGACCTGTCGGTCTGTTTCCCGACGGTCTTTTATTTGTATTAGCCGCCTCCTGCTTTCTTCTCTCAGCCTCTTTCGCTTTTGCAATCAAATCATTCAGTGTTTTCATGTTCTCGCCGATTTGTGCGTCTAATTTCGCAATTTCCTCTTTCTTTGAATCAAGCAGTGTCTGTACTTCTTTCTGCTTTGTTTCCAAATCTTTCTGAAGAGAAACAAGACTTTCTTTTTCTTTCTTTAAAGCCTGTTCTTTCTTCTCTACTTCTTTTACCAGTTTTGCGAACTGTTCAAGCATCTTTCTGTCATATTTTGAAACCTGCTCCACATACTCTGTTTTATTGAGAAAATCTGCCATGCTTTCTGCTTCAAACAATATTTCCATCATTTCCGCATTACCATTTTCATATACATACTTAATGCGGATTAGCATACTTTCATATTGTTTGTTTTCTTTTATTTGTGCTTCTACAAGTTCATCTTCAGCCAATGCTATTTCATCTTCCTTTTTCTCAACATTGGTCTGTGCAGTCTGCATTTCCGTTATAATACTATTCAGACGTTCATTCAAAGATTCCTGCTCTTTTTGTGCTTGTTTTTTCTGTTGTTCCAACTGCTGTCCCTTTTTCTCTGCCGAATGAATACTGTCTGCATGAACCGGTTTAAAAATACTTCCTGCAACAAGAACTGTTACTAAAACTAAACTGATTGCTTTTTTACCTGCCATTCTATTACCTCTTACTTAAATTATACCTTTAAGTGTTTACGAATTGTTAAGAAACTTCCGACAAAACCGATTCCGATTCCCAGTGCAATACCGATTGGTAATAGCGTCTTATACACTTCTGTTACCGGAAGGAATGTAAGAAGGTTGTTTAATATTTTAAATTTAATCAGAATATATCCTACTGCCTTTTCATATAAGAAATAAAGTGCCGTAAGTGGAATAATAGCTCCCACAAGTCCGATCAGAAGACCTTCTATAATAAACGGCATTCTGACAAAAGCGTCTTTTGCTCCTATATATTTCATAATCGCAATTTCTTCACGTCTAATGGAAATCCCCATTGTAACCGTATTACTGATTAAGAAAATAGAAACGGCAAGTAAAATAATAATAATTGCTCCTGATACATATAAAATCAATTTGTTAATGCCTGACAATGTCTTTGCCACTGTGTCAGATTTATTTACCTGACGAACTCCTTCAAGTCCACTTACATATTTTACTAACGCTTTCTGCTTAGAAACGTCTTTCATGTATACTTGATAGTTATCGGAATTTACAAGTGGATTATCTGCGAAACCTTCTGCAAGGTATTCTTTATTGCCAAAATATTTCTTTTTATAACTTTCCCATGCTTCTTCACCGGACGTGTATTCTACTCTGGCAACTTCTTTTCTGTCTTTAATAAGATTACCTATTTCATCAATGCGTTTCTGTTCTAGTCCTTCATCGAAAAATACGGTAATTGCAACGCCTTCTTCTGCACTTTTTACGATATTCTGAAAGTTTACAATAATCGAGAAAAACAATCCGAACATAAAAATACAAGCCGACATCGTTGCAATAGATGCAAGGGAAAACATCTTATTTCTGCCAATATTTTTAACCCCTTGTTTCATTGTATATCCTACTGTACTTATTCTCATTTTTCTACTCGCCCTCTTTCTCGTCGCTGACAATGACTCCCTTTTGCATTGTAATGACACGTTTCTTCATTTCTGCTACAATCTCATGATTATGTGTAACTACGATTACTGTAGTACCTCTCTCGTTTGCCTCCTCAAGAAGTTTCATAATCTCCCATGCATTTGTTGGGTCAAGATTCCCTGTTGGTTCATCAGCAAGCAAAATCGCAGGTTCATTTACAACCGCTCTTGCTATAGCAACTCTCTGTTGCTCTCCACCTGATAACTGTTTTGGATAAGCTTTATATTTCTGGGCCAATCCTACAAGGGAAAGCGCTGCCGGAACTTTCTGTTTCAGCACACGTGTCGGAGTTTCAATTACCCTCTGTGCAAAAGCAATATTTTCATAAATATTTCTATCTTTTAACAAACGGAAGTCTTGAAATACAACCCCTAAATGTCTTCTGTATTTTGCAATATGTTTATGTTTCATTCTATTGAGGTTAATTCCATTTACAATGATTGTACCTGACGTTGGGTCTAACTCTTTCATCAAAAGACGAATTAATGTGGATTTTCCCGAACCACTGTCACCTACAATAAATACGAACTCTCCCTGTTCAATTTTCAAATTAATTCCGTTCAAGGCTGCAACGCCTTTGGAATATTCCTTTGTGACGTCCTTTAATTCAATCATATATTCCTCCTAAATTAACTACTAATACTCCAGTGTTTCCATATACTTCATGTATTTCACAACCATTAACGCAATTTTAAATGTAATGGCATCTTCAAACACTCTCAAATCCAGCCCTGTGCTTTTTTGCAGTTTATCTAATCTGTAAACAAGAGTATTTCTGTGAATGTATAACTGTCTTGATGTTTCTGATACATTTAGACTATTTTCAAAGAATTTATTGATTGTTGTCAATGTTTCCTCATCAAATTCGTCCGGAGATTTCCCCTCAAAAATCTCTCGAATAAACATCTTACAAAGAGGAAGTGGAAGTTGGTAAATCAGTCTTCCTATACCGAGTGTACTGTATGCCACAATATCTTTCTCGTTAAAGAAAATTTTCCCTACATCCAATGCAAGTTTCGCTTCTTTATATGATTTTGATACTTCTTTAATATCATTTACAATTGTTCCATATGCAATGTGAACTTCTTCTCCCTCTGCCTTTAAGATTTCCAAAATCTCATTGGCAACTTTCTCCATCTCAGGATAACCTTCATTGGCGCTAAGTTCTTTCACAATGATAATGTTTCTCTCATCAACTGCAGTCACAAAATCTTTTGATTTCATGCCGAGTAATGAACGGATATGTTCCATTGTACTCGTGTCTTTCTCACGCGCCGTTTCAATAACGATAATAACGCGTCTTACATCTGTTTCAATATGTAATTTCTTTGCACGGTTATAAATATCCACCAGCAAAAGATTGTCCAGCAATAAATTTTTAATAAAATTATCTTTATCAAAACGTTCCTTATATGCTACCAACAGGTTTTGAATCTGAAAGGCTGCAATCTTACCCACCATGTAAACATCATCACTACTGCCATTTACTACCAATATATACTCTAACTGGTGTTCATCAAAGATTTTAAAGAACTGATAGCCCTGAATAACCTGACTGTCTGCCGGTGACTCTACGAAAGAATCCAGCGAATTTTCATAATGCTCCTGTTCTACAAATGTGCTTGCCAATACTTTGCCGTCTGTATCCAGAATACATAAATCTATTCTTGTAATCGCCTTCAATCCTTCAATTGTGTTCTGAAGTATTTGATTTGATATCATACTTTTGCTCCTTATCTTTATTAATTTTAACAGTAGTTTCCCCATTAAAAAACTGTATATTCATTCTACATTTTAATACAATTAACCAAAAAAATAAAGAGGAAATAGTTTAAATTTATACATTTCCTCTTTTTTGTCTTTCTTTCTCCACTTCACGCTTGAGGAAACGTTTAATCATAAACTCCCTTATCGGCTTTTTCCCTTTCTTCTTTCCAAGCGGAAGAGGTGTATTTTTCCCTAATCCCAACCACATACGCGTATTTAACAAAATGCGATTTCTCACTACAAATGCTTCTTGAAACGGAGAAGAAATCATGGACAATACACAATCTGCTTCCGCACCGTTCACACTGTTTAAAATCATATCATCTGCCGAAGAATTTGTCGGAACAATCTCCTCACCTACTATCTGAATACCCTGATAATTTTCCTCCAAATATTCTTTCAGATGTCTTTTCTCTTCTTCTGACTCCGTCAATAAAAAAAGTCTGTGATGATTTTTATGAAAAAAGCGTAAAAGCATTTTCACAAAAAGCTGCGAACCTGCCTCTTGTAATTTCTTACGCTCCGTAACTTCCGCAACTTCCAATACTGCCTGCTCTCCTGCAAGAACTAAATCCGCCTGTGCAATATTGTCTTTAAGCGTTACATCATCTTTACTCTTTACCAGTGTATCTGCACTGATAATCTCAACAATATTCATCGGTTCAGTCTGCATATACTCCATAACTTTCTGCATGGCCTCTTTCGCCGTATTGTTATTCAATTCAATTTCTAACACATTTACTCTACTTTTCATAACCCTCTCCGTTATCTTCCTCAATTGAAGGATTATAGCAGACTTATCGTTATTTTTCAACCCACGTTACAAATTGTTCATATTTTCTCATTTATCCGATCATTTCTGCTGACGCTTTTTCTTTGTAATCAAACCTCCGATTCTTCCTGTTTCTTTCGATGTAAGAGAACGCCAGCCTTCCGATAGAACTTTGTCCAGAAGTCCGAGTTCTTCTGCAATTTCATATTTCAGTTTATCCTCCGGTTCAATCTCACTTAACACAATCGGTAATTTTTCTTTCTTTGCCATGATGATTACCCCTTTCTTCTTTATAAAATAAGGATTGCCCGGAATTTTCGTTTTATTCGGGGACGTAGTATTTTCTTATTTTACCACGTCCCTTTTTAAGTTTTACTGTGTCCCAAATCACCAAAAGGGGTGTCCCTTTTTTAGATATATCTATACAAAGCCTATAATACTGCGGTTTAGCAACATATTGATTAATTTTTCTTAAAATAGTCAACTATATTTGGAGATTTATAGCGTATTTATGGACTTTGCATTATGTTATTCATTTATAGTTTTACTTGTCCTAAAAAAAGGGACAGGGGATTTCTAGAAAAGGGACGGGGGAAATGCGAATTGGGGACGTAGTCTTTTTGTAAAAGACTACGTCCCCAATTCTACCTATCCGGAATAATAACCGCTGCCACAAAATAGCCAAAAATCATTGTGCCGAAACTACAACAAGTTGCAAGTACCATTCCCAAGCGTACTAACGTAGGATCAATATTAAAATACTCTGCTACTCCCGCACACACTCCGCAAATTTTACGGTCTGTTGCTGAACGATATAATCTCTTCATTTTTCTTACCTCCTGTCCTACTGACCAAATATAACATTTACTTTTCCTGTCGCACAATCAATTCCCATCTCTTTTACAGCATGATTGTTGATTGTTTTTTCTACTGCCAATCCCGAAAATTTTTGTCCGTCGAAATTTACCTCTCCTGCACCTACTTCAATTTCATAATTGTAATCTGCCTGTTTTCCTTTTGTTTCAAGATTTATCACACCGACTCCACACTCTAAATCTACATCTCTTTGTGTAGTTCCTTTTATATTTGCCACACCCTGTCCGCAAGAAACACTTAATTCTCCCGTTACAAAGTCTGTCGCTATGATTTCTCCTCTGCCTATTTCTAAATCCACTTCATTTGTCCGTATTCCATTTAGATTTATCTTTCCGTTACCATTTTGAATACTTATTTCCGGCAATTGTATATTTCTTGGAATATAAAGAGTCAATTTTCCCCCATTATTTATTCCTTTTGTATTTCCTGTCGCTTTAATTTCTATTGAATCCTCATCTTCATTCACCGCAAGTCCGACTTCTTTTGTTGTAGCATTTTCCATACGAACTGTTCCATCGTCTGTAGCAACAACTTCTACCAGTACTTTGTTGACTTCCACATCTATTCCTTTTGTATTTGAAAGTTCCATTGAATTTGTCACCTGAATATCGTCATGTTCCATTCTATCATCAAAATCATCATCAAAATCGTCATCACGAATAAAACCAATTCCTCTATGCACGGCACTTCTGACATCTTCGTCCGTTACCCCTACGGCAAATCCTGCAACACATAAAACAATTCCAATCCCTGCCAATACGGCACAAATAATTGCAAATATTTTCCAACCTTTTTTCATTATTTGTTCTCCTTTCCATGAACGAATCTTCTGAAAATGTTTACCAATCCTCTAAATAGAATCGGGAATACAATCATACACGCTTTTACCATTAACACTGTAGCAACAAGTCCTGCAACGAAAGCCAAAATTCCTCCCCCCATAACAACAAGCGCCAGTGCTGGAAAATGAAACATTTCCAATACACCGCATATTGTTACGAGAAATCCGCAAATCATTACAACAACCGCTAACAATACGAGTGTTCCCAAAATGGCAAATCCAGAAACGGCTATTGCTAATATAAGTGCAACTCCTGCCAACACAAGTGGAAAGACAATCGGTAAAGTACAAATGGCTATTGCGATAATAAGAAGAATTTTTAACAGACTGCTATTTTTCTTCGGTTTACTTTCTTCTCTGTTTTCTCTTTTTGCCAAAATTTCCTTCTCCTCAAATCTTGTATCTGTATACCCTGTTTCTCTGTATTCGCTACTTTCCTCTTCTTTTCCCCGAAGTCCCGCTTTTATTGTCTGGGCAACTTTTTTCGGACTTTCTAATTCCGCAATGATGTGCTGTTCGTTTTCCAGTCCCGCATCAGCAAAATAGTCCTCATAATATTGTATTGCTTCCCTACGTTCTTCTTCCGGTATTTCTTTTAGCAGCCTCTCCAGTTCCGTCATAAATTCTATACGATTCATACTGCTGCACCTCCCTCAAACATCTCACTAATCTTTTTTGAATAATTTTTCCATTCTATCCGATACAGATTTAACTGTGCCATTCCTTTTTCCGTTACTTTATAGTATCTTCGATTTCTCCCGTCAAACTGCATATCATAAACTTCCAGACATTCGTCTTTCTGTAACCGTCTAAGTACCGGATATAAAGTGGATTCAGAAACGTCCAACGCCTGACGTACGTCCTGAGTAATTTTGTAACCATACGTCCCCTGTTGTTCCCGTGAAACAACCGCCAATACAATCGCATCCAAAAGCGCTGCCCCTGTATTAAATACCATTTCTCCACTTCCTTTCCCAAATAATATTGTTTTGATAATCATATTATATGTCATATAATATTGTTAGTCAATATAATATTATTTAAGAAATTATGAAGATTTATTGCATTATTATTAAAGTATCATGTGGCATACGCCTCCTTTTCTTCTATAATAAATATAAAGACAAGTCAAAAAGGGCATAAACTTCTTATGTAGTTTATACCCTTTTAACTTTAGCATCTTATGAAATTGTAATTTCTTTCTGCAAAAACATAGAATAAATAATTTTCTCTTTTACTTTCTTTCCCGTAAGTCTTTCTAATGCCTCCCCGTAATATTTCAACTGACTTCCATATCGCTCTTTCAATTCTCCTGTCGTTTTTACTCTATCCGTCTTATAATCCACCACAGTAAGTCCATCTTCCTCTTCCATCCAGACATCAATAACTCCCTGAATAAGAAGCATCTCCTCTATTTCTTCCTCAGGATAAATCTCTTTTGCCGGTACACCTAGAACAAAAGGCTGTTCTCTAAAAAGTTTTCCATTCTCACTGCATTTTCTCATTCTCTTTGCAATATCCGTATTTAAAAAACAGAGTAAATCTTTAATACGCACACACTCTCGCATTTCATCCGAAATTCTTCCTTCTGCAACCAGATTTTCCAAATACTTTTTCAGGCTTTCATATGTATATTCCTTTGTAAACTCTAAAAGTTCCAACACTTTATGATAAGTTGTTCCCCTCAAAGCACCCTTTACTCCTTCTTCCTCCGTGAGAATTTTTGGCAGAATTGAAACAACCTCTTCTTCCTCTACGAGAAGTTCTCCCGCCTCTTCCTCAAGATTTCTTCGTTTTTTCAATTCGGATACCGTGAATTTTAGTTTTAAATGATTTTCATTCGCATATGGGTACTGATAAGAAAACTGTTCTTGCAACCTTTTTTTGAACTCTATCGCAAAACTCTGCTCCGTATCCCAATTCTGCAATTTTTCTTTTGTATATTCCGCACCGATTTCTTCTTGAACTTCCTTCTGCACAAGTTCTTCCAATTTAACAACATACACATTTCCCACCCGTTTATGTTCGGGATGTCGCAAAATAGCAGGGAGTACCCAATCAAAATAACTTTGTGCTCTTGATAGCATGGTAAACGGTAACTGTTTTTTCCTACTGTTCTCCAAAACCGCATATCCTCGCATTTTTTTATCTACCTGCGAAAGCGTTCCCGTCATAATCAGTTTCTCTTTCGCTCGGGTAAGCGCCACATAAAGAACACGAAGTTCCTCACCAATATTTTCCAACATAATTTCTTTCTGCATTACTTTTCTCAAAAATGTAGGCGATTTCATACGTTTTTTCAAATCGATTCTTTCTAAGCCGATGCCGAGTTCTGCGTGAGTCACAATTTCCCCCGTAATATCCTGTTTGTTAAACCTTTTATTCATTCCTGACACAAAAACAATCGGAAATTCCAATCCCTTACTTTTGTGAATACTCATAAGACGGACTGCATCCGCCTGTTCGTCAGCAATATTTGCCTCCCCATAATCTACATCATATTTTTTCAACTGCTCCATATAACGAACAAAATTAAACAGACCTTTATAACTTGTTCCCTCAAATGCTTTCGCTTTTTCCAAAAGCATTTCTAAGTTTGCTTTTCTCTGTTCACCCCCTGCCATAACGGCAACTTCATATCCATATCCCGTTTCTTCGATTACCCTCCAAAGCAATTCGTGTATAGCAGTATACGGTATCATTTCTCGGAAATATTCTATCTGTGCAAAAACTTTCTCCAAACGATTAGCCAGCAGAAGATTTTTTCCTTCCTTTATATATCTCCTCACACAACAATAAAATGGAACTTCCTTATCTAAAGTACGAATTTCTGCCAACTCTTCTCCCGAAAATTTTCCCATTCCTGATGTAAGAACGGAAGTTAACGGAATATCCTGATTAGGATTATCTAACACTCGCAGATAATTCAGCACGGTCTGTATTTCCTGTGTTTCAAAATATCCTTCTTTGCTTCCTGTATACGTTGGAATCCCTTCACGATTCAGCACACTCGCAAATACATCCGTCCATCCCTTTAAACTTCTTGTCAGAATAACAATATCTCTATATCGTATTTGTCTAAATTCTCCTGTTATCTTATCCTGCACCTGATATTCTGCCATTAATTCTTTAATCCTTCTTGCAACCGCCCTCGCCTCAAGTTCACGGACAGTTTCCCCCGCCTGTTCTTCGTCTTCCGTATCCATTTCCACATCGACGATAAGTACTTCTGTATTATTTCCTTCTTTTTCTTTATAATCTGCCCCCACATATAAAGCCGCCTTATCATCATACTCTACTTTTCCAAGACCTTTTGTCATAATCTGCTCGAAAATAAAATTAGTACTTTCCAACACTTCTCTTCTGCTTCGGAAATTTTTATGTAAATCAATGCGTTGTTTATCTCCGCCTTTTAAATCATATGTATCAAACTTTTCCATAAATAACTCAGGACGGGACAGACGAAAACGATAAATACTCTGCTTAACATCTCCAACCATGAAAATATTATTCTTTCCACAACCGACAGTTGACACACTTGTAAGAATAGCCTCCTGTGTTAGATTACTATCCTGATATTCATCAATCATGATTTCTTTAAATCTTTTCTGATACTCTTTTGCTACAGGGGATGGTAAAAGTTCACCTTCCTCTTCCACTGTAAGAATTTGCAGCGCCAAATGCTCCATATCTCCAAAATCAATCAGATTTCTGCTTCGCTTTGCCTCCGTATATAACCGTGTAAATTCTTTTACAAGAAAAGTTAATTCCTCAATCATTTCCTTTGTCTTTGCCATATCTGTCACCATTTCCTCAACAGGTTGGAAGAGATATGTTTTGACAATATCAGACAATATATCTTTTGTCTGTTTTCTTGCCTCTTTTACAAAATTAGTAAGGTCCTCCGATACATCTTTATCTCTGTTTGGTTTTAGTCTTTCCCCTTCGGGATATTTTCTTTTCTCATAAAACTCCGTCAGACTATCCGATTTCAGAAATGTTTTCCAGCCCTCTATTTCTTTTTCCAACGTTTCCTTATACATATACGGTCCTTCCGGATTTTCACAGGCTTCAACCCCTGTTTCCAATATAGCAATTGCATCAGAAGCATACCTTTTCATATTTTCAATCGCTCTTTTGCAGTAATCTGTATTCTCCAATTCTTCCAACGTTTTTACATCATAAGCATGCACACATTCATCAAGCCACTTTTCCCCATTTGGATAACTTCCCGAAAATGTATCTAATTGCAAAATAAATTCTTCCAGTTTTTTGTCATCTCTTCCGGTCGCAAAGCATTCTACAAAAGAAAGAAATTTTTCATTTCCCTCCGCATACTGCTCTTCCAATAACTTCTGCAAAACTTCCTTTTGCAAAAGTTTCAATTCTCCCTCCTCTCCAATACGGAAACTTGGATCTAAGTCTATCGTATGAAAATATTCTCTTATAACCGAAAGACAGAAACTATGAATAGTCGTAATCATTGCACCGTGAATGAGTGTAGACTGTTTCTGTAAATGTACGTCATCCGGATTTTCTTCTAGTTTTTTCTCAATCGCCGACAAAATCCTTTCCTTCATCTCTGATGCTGCCGCCTCAGTAAAGGTTACTATAAGAAGTTCGTCCACATTTATAGGCGGCTCGTCTTTTGTCAGCATCGTAATAATACGCTCTACTAAGACTGCCGTCTTTCCTGAGCCTGCCGCTGCCGACACAAGAATATTTCTATTTCGCAAAGAGATGACTTTCTCCTGCTCCGGTGTCCAATTCACTCCCATATTTACAGTTCCTCCATCATTCTTCTTAATACTTCTTCATCACTCAATTTTCTAAGTTTACGGTACTCACAGCCTTCAATCTTTTCATCAAAATGACACACTCCCTTAAACTGACAGAAATCACATCCATGGCTCGTCCCCAATTCATATGGTGCAACATTGATTTCCCCATCCTGCATTCTTCCTTCTATTTCTTTTACTTCCTTATCTACATATTTGGAAATAACAGAAAAATCTGCTTCTGAAAATGCTTTTGACGTTTTGGAAAGGCTTCCGTTTTTATTTTTTCCTACCGGAATTGCCAAAGAATTACCGGTAAATTTCTTATCCAAATGGTCTATAACTTCCTCATCTGCATTTACAATTCCATCCAAACGCAGTTTTGATAAAACCGTTTCTTCCCATTTATCATCTTCCACCTTATCAATAATCGGATCTTTCATCTGATAATAGAAAAGTCCTGCCGGAACAACTTTTTTCTCCGGCTGTTTTCTTCTCTCCAGTTCCACTGCCATATTCATATACATTGCCAACTGCAACTGCAATCCATGATAAAGTGATGCAAGACTAAATGTTTTTGTTCCCGTCTTATAGTCGATAACTTTTACATACACTTTTTCGTCTGTTTCATAAATATCAATTCGATCTATTTTCCCTTTTCCGAAGGAAACTTCATAACCACTCGGAACAAAATCTCCTTTTTCCAATTGTTTCGCCAACGCCCACACGGTACGTTTCATCATTCTTTTAATGCGGGTAATCATATATTCATTTCGTGCCGAACTGTAAAGAACCGTATTCCCATAATCCGTAATACTCACCTCTACACTTTCCTCTATCATTTCCTCCGCAGTTTTTTTCGGCAGTGTTGTCCATGTATATCCACTTTTTACGAGGTTACGCGAAAAGATTTCAATTGCACGGTGAAAAATATTTCCCAAATCAACCGCTTCAAAACGATACTCTTTTCTCTCTTTCAGACGAAGTCCGTAAGACAAAAAGTGTGCAAAAGCGCAGGCAGAAAATCTTTCTAATCTTGTTACACTTCCTTCTATCTTTTCACCGTAAAGTTTCTCCGCCATCTGTCTTGACAGCCTGTCCTCAGGCATTTTATAAAATCCTTTCTCAATCAGGTTATCGATAACGTTTTCCCACTCTTTGTCCCTTCGATAAGACATATATAATTCCAGCCATTCATCCGTAATCTCTTCTCTTCTTCTCTGTAAACCGGAAATAATATAGGAAATTCCCGATTTTTTTGTTAATTCCACTTCCGTAAACTTCTTCTCTTCTTCCTCACAAACCTGAAGCATAGGATATAGCCTTTTCAAATCCTGCAAAAAGTATGCTGGGCGGATTCCTTTACCTTCTCCACTTACTTTACTGTAAGAAATATATACTTTATCTCCCGGCTTCGTCAGGTTCATGTAAAGATAGAATTTCTGAATATAAATTTTTTCTTTTCCATTCGGTGCAAGAGGAACTTTCTGTGCCTCAAACACCTTTCTGTCCTGCTCGGAAAGAAGTCCGTTTCCTGTTTGATTTCCCGGAATAAATACATCATTCGCCCCGACAAAAAACAGAACTTTAATTTCTTTTAACCTTGTTCTTTCCATATCTCCCACAATAACTTCATCAATCCCCGGAGGAATTACACCGACTTTCGCTTCCTCAAATCCGGCATCAAGCAAATCACAATACTCTTTTAACGGCAAATATTCATCACCCAAAAGTTCAATAAATTTATCAAAAATTTCAATTACAATACGATAAATCTGTGCATACTCTTTCGCCAACGCCGGCTCATTTTTTTCCTGAAATCTTTCTTCATATTTTATCAGTTTTTCCTGTAACTTTTCCTGCATGAAGAAACTATGAAGAGCAAGAGTAATCTCTTTTACCGTTTTCCTTCTTTTCTTCAATACACTCATTACATTCTGTATTTTGTCCACAAATGCGCTTCGGATTTCATTAACTTTCTGCAAATCTTCTTCTGAAAATCCTTTATAAATCCGAATCCATTTTTCATCCCATTTTTTGTATCCCTTTATGCCCATAGCAATAACGTAATTTTCTAAAATATCTATATCTTCTCTCGAAAATTCGATAAGTCCTGTTCTGAGAAAACGAAATACACTTTCATAAGTCATATTTTTCTCTGCCATCACCAAAAGACTTCTAATATATTCCACAAATGAATTTAGCAGAACACTTCTCTTGTAATCCATAAAAATTGGAACATCATACATTCTCGCCATTTTTTCCATATAATCCGCATAAGTTGAAATATTTCCTGCAATCACGGCAATATCCCTATATCTGTATCCTTTTACACGGACTAAATGACGAATTTCCTGCATAACAAATGCCGCTTCATCTTTGGGCATCTTCGTACAATGAAGCGAAACGCTCTCCTGCTTTCCTGCAAAACTTTCTGTCGTATATCGGAATAGATGTTTCTCTAAAAACGCCATTGACGGATTTTCCCGAAAACGATACACAGGAGTTTGCGGCAGACAGATTGCCTCTTCAATTTCCACCCGCTCGTCTTTCGCCAACGATACCAATCCCGTCACCATACGTTTACTTAACGCAAACAGTTGGTATGGATGCGTAAATGTATATGGATTTTCTCTCTCATCTATTGTCACAGTCACGATAACTTTTTTACAGACACGAAGCAGTTCCTTCATAACTTTATCCTGTACAGGCGTAAAACCTGTAAATCCATCAAATGCGATAACACTATCCTTTAAAATCTTTGACTTTCCGATAACATTGCAAAGAACATCCAAAAGTTCTTCATTTGTAATATATTTATCCGAGAGATATTTGGAAAATCCTTCATAGACTTTCGCAATATCTTTTAATTTCCACTGAAAATAAGTCCCCTCTTCCACGGACTCTGCCAGTCTATCCAGCGTTTCCACACCTATATTATATTGTGCGAACTCGGAAAGAACGGACTTTACTTCTCCTATATAACCGTGTTTCTTTAAATTTCCGCGCAGTACTTTTAATTCGTTCTCGTTATCCCCCGCAATTTTTCGCAAAATCAGACTTTTCCCCGTATCATCTAAAATAATCCTTTGATTTCCACCTACTTCCTCAAAAATACGATGAGCAAGACGTCCGAAACTAAGCACATCAATATTCATAATTCCTTTTCGCTCATGTGCCATAACCAAATCTTTCTGCGTCTGCATTGTAAACTGTTCAGGAACAATCACAAAATAATTCCCTGTAGAATTTTTTACCGACTCTTCCACGATATATTTCTGCAAATAGTGGGATTTCCCCGCACCTGAACTGCCAAATATAAATTGTAATGCCATTACTTTCCTCCTATAGTTTTATAATTATCGCCGGAATAGGCGGATGATTTGGTCTATTATAATATTGGCTCACGATAACAAGATATTTTTTACTGTCCAACATATGTAAATATTGTAATATTCCGTCCTTTTCCTCAAATCCACTATCTCCGCCACTATAAATACAAAGACTCATCAATCCGCCTTTCTTTAGTAATGATAAACCTGTTTCTATTGCCGTTATGCTACTCTCCTTTTTTGTGGAAAGAGAATGATCTCCCCCCGGAAGATATCCAAAATTAAATACTATACAGGATACCTCTTCTCTAATTCTTTTTCCCATTTCCGTATGGCTCTTCAAAACAAGTTCCACACGTTCCTCCAAATCTTTTTCTTCCAATCTCTCCCTTGTCTTTTGCAATGCCTGCTCCTGTATGTCAAAAGCGTACACTTTCCCCGTTTTTCCTACAAGTTCCGCCAGAAGTAACGTATCATTTCCGTTTCCCGCCGTTGCATCGACACATATCTCTCCCTCTTTTACATGATTTTTTATAAAATGGTGACACCACTCTGTTATCTGATATTTTTTCATTTTTCTCTCCCATGATATAATGAACGGAGAATTCCTCTGAAATTCTCCGTTTTTCTTTTCTTATTGAATTTTACCGTAAATCTCCACAGGAACATAGGCTTTCACAAAAATTCCTTCTTCCCCATATTCTTCTGTAAGAAGTTCTCCATATTTTCTAATCAATTGAATTTTTCCTGCCTCAGCATATGGATAGACTCTCTCTACCATAACCTTCTGCTGACGCAATACTTCCTCAATTATTTCTAAAAGATTTTCCAGCCCTTCTCCCGTCTTGGCAGAAATTTTAACAATATAATCAGCCTTAAAATCTCTTATAATCATTTCACTGTCCGCCTTATCCTGCTTGTTAAAGGCAGTAATAATCGGTTTATTTACCACTTCCAACTGTCGTAACGTTTCATATACAATATGCATTTGCTCATCTAATTGCGAATTAGATGCATCCACAACATGCAGAATTATATCCGCATATTTCGCTTCTTCCAGCGTACTTTTAAACGCTTCTATTAAGTGATGAGGCAATTTGCGGATAAATCCAACCGTATCGGTCAATAAAATCTCCTGTTTACTCTGTAACTTCAATCCTCTCGTTGTCGGGTCTAACGTTGCAAAAAGTTTATCTTCCTCAAGTACAGACGCTCCCGTCAATTTATTTAACAAAGTGGATTTTCCTGCATTCGTATATCCAACAATGGCAACTACCGGAAGATGATTGCGATTTCTCTGCTCCCTTGTCACTTCTCTATGACGTTTCACTTCTTTTAGTTCTCTGTTCAACTGGGCGATTCTTCCTTTGATTAAACGTCTGTCCATCTCCAGTTTCTTCTCTCCCGGTCCTCTCGTTCCAATTCCACCGCCAAGTCTTGAAAGTGATTTTCCAAGACCTACAAGTCTTGACTGACGATATTTTAACTGAGCAAGTTCAACCTGAATTTTCCCTTCACTTGTTGATGCACGCTCCGCAAATATATCTAAAATAATAAGAGTTCTATCCATTACTTTCGTATCCAGTGCATCCTGAAGATTTCCAAGTTGTGCCGGCGACAATTCATCATCACAGATAATCCCTGTTGCCTCTGTTTCCCACAACATTTCTTTAATCTCGTCTATTTTACCTTTTCCTACATAAGTGGCAGGATGAATCTGCTCCCTTTTTTGAATAACTCTTCCAACAGTTACTGCTCCGGCAGTTCTTGCGAGTTCTTCCAACTCATCCAACGATTTCTCCGTGTCATCATTTTCTTCTACACTGACACCGACTAAAATAACTTTTTCAATTTCTTTTGATAATTCTATCATTTCCGCCATACTTCTATCTCGTTTCCAAAAATTCTGCTTCTTTTTTTGCTTTCTCATCATCAGGATATTTCTCTACATACGCTGAAATTTTTGCCTTAGCACTGCTCCAGTCATGAAGTTTTTCATAGGCTATAATTTCATTGTAAGACATCTCCTGTAACTGTTTCTCATTAAGTCCGTCACAACTCATCCCTTTCAGATAATACGAAATGGCTTCCTCGTAGTTTTCCAATTTCATCTCGCAATCACCTAAAATCTGATACACCGTCGATGTAGGTTTTCCTTTTTCTTTCAGGCAATTTAACATTGCCTCTTTTGCCTTGTCGTATTCTTTTAGTTCCCAATAAGCAATTCCCTGTCCATGATATGCATCCGCAACCTGCTCTCCTTCTTTAATTGCTTTATCAAAATTTTCAACTGCTTCTTTGTACTCTTTTTTTTCTAAATGTTCTATCCCCTTATCCATTTTTCCCGCACAGCCTGTTAATAAAAATGTACATACTACGCACAACAATACCATTGTTTTTCTTTTCTTTATCATTATGTTTCTCCTTATTCTGAAATATGCTCCATTCCCTGATTTAAAATCGTCTGAATATGTCCGTCCGCCAAAGAATAAAATACTGTTTTTCCCTCTCTTCTATTCTTGACTAACTTTGCCTGTTTTAATACGCGAAGTTGATGAGAGATAGCCGACTGGGTCATTTGCAACACTTCCGCCAAATCACACACACACATTTCTGACTGTAGTAATACATACAAAATTTTTACACGGGTAGAATCGCCAAATACTTTAAAGAAATCCGCCAAATCCGTCAGTGTTTCCTCTTTCGGCAGATGTTTCTCCACCTGATGAATTGTTTTTGTATGAATATGTGTCGAGTCACAACACTCTACTTCTATTTTTGCCATGTAATACTTCCTTTCTAAACACTCTAAACTTATTATAACGGATTTCTATTATCGGTCAAGTTTTTCTCACAAATGTAAAGGGTTTGTAAAACTGTGTTAAACCTCCGTAAGTTCTCTTCCAAATCAAATTTCATCTGCTATAATCCCGCTTGTAAACAAACAAATAAATGCAAAAAGAGAGGAATTTGAACATGAATATGAAAATGAAAATCGGTGCAGTAACTCTTGCCTGTGCCATTACTATCGGAAGTACACCTTTTTCTGTTATAGCTGCCGCCATCCCTCAGAAAAAAGAACCTTTAAAAATCGGCGTAATGTCAGACACCCACTATTTTTCTAAAAGTCTATACAGAAACTGTGAGGATTTCACAACCGCAATGAATTCTGACCGAAAAATGTTGAAAGAAAGTGATGCCATACTGACAGGTACACTAAATCAAATGATAAAGGATGAACCTGATGTAGTCATGATTTCCGGTGACCTGACAAAAGATGGGGAACAGGTAAATCATGAAGCAGTCGCTCAAAAATTAAGCGAAGCAAAAGAAAAGTTAGCGAAAAAAGGGGTTGATACAAAATTTTTCGTTATCAATGGTAACCATGATATCAACAATCCCCACGGTAAAGATTTCTCTTCTAAAACAGCACAGGACGCAGACAGAACAACAGTAGAAGAATTTAAAAAAATCTACAAAGAATTTGGATATGATAAAAATACAGTTCAATACAATCCTGACAGCAATCGAGGCGGAAGTCTTTCTTATGTTACTCAGTTAGCGGAAGGATATACCTTAATCGCTGTTGATACAGGTAAATACAGCAGTGACCAAACAAGCAGCAAACAAGATTTGCAGGAAACCGGAGGAGTAATCAGTCCAAAACTTTTAGACTGGGTAACTGAGCAGGCTGAAAAAGCAAAAGCAAAGGGCGATACCGTCATGGTTGTACAACATCACGGCGTTATTCCTCATTTTGAACAGGAGCAGACATTAATGGCTGACTACCTTGTCGATAACTGGGAAGAAGTACGCGAAGCATATGCAGACGCTGGTGTAAGTTATGTTTTCACCGGACATATGCACGCAAACGACATCGCTTCTTATACATCTAAAAAAGGAAATACATTGTATGACATTGAAACCGGTTCACTTGTAACTTATCCTTCTCTATTCCGCAGCATCATTGTGCAGAGCGGAACAGAGAACACAAAAGATGGAAATACGTTTACAACAAAAATGGAAACACCGGGGACTATTTCCTATGAAGATTTTGATACAGGAAATATACAACAAATCGAAAATTTAACGGAATATGGTAAAACACTCACATTATCTAATGAAGTTATCCGCACAATGATTACGGAAGGAGTCCTTTCTCCTATGATCGATTCCGCTCTTGCAAACGGCGGAAGTAAAACGCTTGTAGCAGATTTATTAAAAATAAATCCTGAACAGACAAGCCAGACTCTTGTAGCAATGCTTACACAACTGCTGCCAACAGAAAAAGAAAATGGTTTACCTATCAGTGTGTCAGGATTCAACTTCCGCATTTACTATGATGTAAACGAAAAATGTATCCGCATCAGTCAGGATACATCCAAAATCATTTCCGATAAATCGAAAGGCATATTGGAAATTCCACTTGAAAGCGGAAGAACTCTTTCTATTGAATTACCTGAAGAAATTCAGAACACTTTAAAAGAAAGAATACAAACTGCTGATACAGTTGAAGAAAAAGCAATGACAATCGAACTCCTTGTTTCTGATACAAAACTTGCTAACTTTTTCGATCAATTATTCACAGATGTAGACACTCATCTTCTCGGAGATAAAGATGCTCTTTTCTCCATTGTAGAAACATTCATAAATCAAATTTTAGACAGTAAAATAGATGATACACATAATGTATTTGACTTAGTGAACTATGTATATCAACTTCACTTAGCCGGAAACGAATCTTGTGAGCCTTGGGCTGAAACTGCAATTCAAAAAATACAGCAAGGAGAGTTGCTTCCGAATATTTTGACAGAAAGTATAAAAACGACACAGCCAGTAATTAAAAATGTACTTTCTAAAATCAATATTGATTTAAAAACAATTTTAGATAAAGGAAATAGCAGCCTGACAACAAATTTAGTATATGGTGTTATTACAGGAATGATTAAAAATGCCGGGGATATTGTAGATATGATTGACTTAAGCCCACTTCTTCCTGACAATATTCTTAGTGAAATAAATACTCTTGCATATAACGCTGCTTACTCAATGTCACACGATGTAAATTATCAGGAAGATTTAGATACTTCGATATTAATAGAAGGAAAACAAAAATGGGAAGATTCTGAAACACCGGAAGTTCCGGAAACCCCAGAAACAATTCCTCCACAAAAACCAGACACTCCTGCACCGCAGAAACCACAGACACAACAACCACAAAACTTACCAACAAAAAAACCTGCACAGCCAGTAAAAACAGGAGATACGTCTGAAATTTCACTTACATTACTTATGCTTGCACTTAGTACAAGCGCTATCGGATTACTCCGCAAAAGACGATAATATGCAAACAGACACCTCATATTAATGAAGTGTCTGTTTTACTTTATTCCTTATTTCTTATATAAAATTCGTATTGCATTTAACACACAAAGCATTGCTACTCCCGTGTCTGCAAAAACTGCCAACCACATATTTGCAAACCCTAAAAGTCCAAGCACCATTACAAGTGCCTTTATCGCCAAAGCAAACACCACATTCTGCATGGCAATTTTCCCTGTCTGTTTCGCAATGCGAATAGATGTTGGTATCGCTTCCACAGATGAACTCATAAATACAACATCCGCTACTTCAATGGCAACATCCGCCCCATTTCCCATTGCCGCTCCTACATCCGCTCCCGCAAGTACAGGTGCATCATTGATTCCATCACCTACAAACATAACCGCACCTTTTTCCTTACGAATTTGCTGTAATTTTTCCAACTTATCCTGCGGAAGAAGTTGTGCATAAACATTCTCAATTCCAACCTCTCTCGCAATAGCATCTGCACTTTTTTTAGCATCTCCGGTCAGCATTGTAATATCCACATTTTCTTTTTTTATCTGACGCACGGCTGAAACCGCATCTTCTTTAATCGTATCCGCAATAACAAGGTAACCGATAAATTTTCCATTTAAAGCAACCAACACTTCCGTGCCATATGATTTTTTTTCATATTCCCCTAAATCTATCTGATTTTCTTCCATTAAAGAACGATTTCCACAGAGGACCTCTCCCTCTTTTAATACCGCACGAATACCTTTACCGGAAATTTCTTCCGCTTTATGCGGACGTTCTAACTTAATTTCTCTTTCTTTTCCCGCATTGACAATGCTATTTCCAATTGGATGAGTAGAAATCATCTCGCAATTTCCTGCCAAACGAAGTAAATCTTCCTCTGTTCCTTCCATAACAACACATTTCTGTAATGCAAAATTCCCTTCAGTTATCGTTCCCGTTTTATCTACAACAACCTGTTTTACATCTTTTAACGCCTCTAGCGCCAAACCTCCTTTAAATAAAATTCCTCTCTTAGAACCTGCACCAATTCCCGAAAAAAATGCAAGCGGAACACTTAAAACTAATGCACAAGGACAACTAATAACAAGGAATGTAATTGCCGTATAAATCCAATGTTCCCAATTTCCTGTAAATAACGATGGTATAATTGCTGTTGCTAATGCAAGTGTAACGACAAATGGTGTGTATACTCTCGCAAATTTTGTAATAAAACGATCAATCTTCGGTTTGCTTGAAGCTGCATTTTCCACAGAATGTAAAATTCGACTTACCATGGAGTCTTCCAAAACTTTTTCTACTTTTATTTTCAGCACTCCGGTTAAGTTTACACAACCTGAAGTTACTTTTTCACCTGCTTTTACTTCTATCGGGACAGGTTCACCCGTAACGGCCGAAGTATCAATCTGACTCTCACCTTCCACAATAACACTGTCCAATGGAATTCTGTCGCCAGCACGGACAAGAACAATATCTCCTACCTGAGCCTCTTCTGACGGAATTATTTCTACATTTTCACCTATTACTTTATTTACTACTTCCGGACGTAAATCCACCGCCTCCATAATCTGTGAACGACTTCTTTCTACTGCAATGTGTTCAAATAGTTCTCCAATGCGATAAAAAAGCATAACTCCTACCGCCTCTGAAAATTCTCCTATAACAAAAGCAGCTAAAGTTGCCAGACTCATCAAAAAGTTTTCATCAAAAATTCTTCCTTTCAAAAGATTTTTCCCCGCGGTAAGAACAATTTTTCCACCTAGAATAAGATAAGAAAGGACAAATAGAACAGAGGGCAGCATTTCTATTTTATCATCTAAAATTATTCCGGCGAAAAATAAAATCGCCCCCATTCCAATGCTAATTATCTCGCTCTTTTTACTCTCCTTCTTTTTCTCTTCACGAATTTCTTTTACACTCTGCTTTTTTTCTCTAATCACAACTCCGTCTTCCACAGAATCGCAGGCTTTTTGTAGTAACGGAAGTAAATCTTTTTTAGAATTAGAAGCCACCTGTAATTGTTTCGTGGCAAATATAAGAATTGCTTCCTCAACTTCCGGCAACTCATTAATTTTCTTCTCAATTTTACTTGCACAGTTTGCACAATCTATATTTTCTATTGTATATACTATTTTTTTTGCATGACTCGTTAATTCTTTTTTCTCTTCTTCACTATGATGATGTTCATGTTCACAACAACAATCATGGTGGGAATGTTCTCCCTCATGTGCATGGTGGTCATGTTTTTCATGGTGGCCACAACATTCATGATGATTATGATGGTCATGACCACAGTTACATTTCTTTATCTGGTGTTCAGCCATATTTGTTCCTCCTTAATATGAATAATTGTTCATACGTTCATGTAACCACTTTTTTATAGTTTTGTCAATAGAAAATAACAAACAATTTCTATTTTCCTTAAAATATTAAAAATGATATACTGTCATTACAGAATTTCAATTAAACAGGAGATGTGACAATGGAACTAAGAAAATATAATGCAAACGACTGTAAAGAATTAGCACAACTCTTTTATGACACAGTTCATACAATAAATGCCAAAGATTATACAAAAGAGCAATTAAATGTATGGGCAACGGGACAGATAGATTTTGAAAAATGGAACGCCTCCTTATCCGAAAATTATACCGTTATCGCTGTAGAAAAAAATGTGATTGTCGGATTTGGTGATATGGACAAAACGGGGTATCTCGACCGGCTGTTTGTACATAAAGATTATCAGAGAAAAGGTATTGCCACCGCTATCTGTGACAAGTTGGAGAAAACTTTCCCCCCATCTTACACTACACACGCAACCATTACGGCAAAACCTTTTTTTGAAAAAAGAGGGTATGTGATTGTGAGAAAGCAACAGGTAAAGAGAAACGGCATTTTTCTTACCAATTTTGTAATGAAAAAAATATTTCCCCATAAAAGCAAAAATCACTGCCATTTTCTTGACTGTAAACCTTATTTATAGTGTATTTTATGAGTATACCAACAAGAAAGAAGGGATTTATATGAACATAAGAGAAGTTGAAGAACAAACCGGTCTGCCACGTTCCAACATTCGTTTCTATGAAAAGGAAAATTTAATTCTTCCACTGCGAAACGAAAAAAACGGATATCGCGTATACTCTGAAAAAGATGTTGAAAATATCAAAAAAATTGCTTACCTAAGAACTCTCGGACTTTCTGTTGAAAATATCCGAAATATTATAGAAGAAAAAATTTCTCTACAGGAATCCATCCAACAACAGTACTCTCTTTTGGACAAGGAATTAAAAGAGCTGGAGAATGCTAAGATTTTATGTGAAAAAATGCTTTCTACTCCAAACATAAATTATGACACACTGAATGTCCAAAAATATGTCACGGAACTGCCGGAGTACTGGAGTGCAAACCGCTCTGTATTCAAATTAGATTCTGTCAGTTTTTTGTATATTTGGGGAAGTTTTATTACATGGGCAGTTATTACAATGCTCTGCCTGTCCATAGGCTTATTATTTTATCCGAAACTCCCGCCGGAAATTCCTATACAATATAGTCACGGTTCCGCAACATCCTTCGCAAACAAACATTTTATTTTTGCTTATCCGATAATTTGTATCCTCGTACGTTACATATTACGTTTTTGCATCTATGCGAAATTCCAAATGAATAATGCATACAACAGTATTATCGCTGAGTATTTAACAAATTTTATATGTTTCATTGTATTATCCGCAGAAGTCTTTTCTATTCTGTTTATCTATCATATCGTCAAAAATATTGTATTTCTCTTATTTATAGATACTGCCGTATTTATTTTAATATTGATTATAGGTCTTACTAAATTAAGTTTGAACGAAAAATAAAGAGAGGGATTCCCCTCTCTTATCTACTCTCTATCTGCCAGTCAATCGGCTCGACTCCATGCGCCTTCAAAAATTCATTTGTTTTACTAAACGGTTTGCTGCCAAAAAATCCACGGTACGCCGATAGTGGACTCGGATGTGGCGCTTCCAAAATCAAATGTTTTGGATTTGTCAACATAGACTTCTTCGCCTGCGCAGGTTTTCCCCACAAAATATACACAATCGGTCTGTCCTGTGCATTCACCGCACGGAGTGCCGCATCTGTAAACTCTTCCCATCCAATTCCCCTGTGAGAATTTGCCTGATGCGCTCGCACTGTCAAAACCGTATTGAGCATAAGCACTCCCTGCTTTGCCCATTTTGTCAAATATCCGTGATTTGCAATCTCGCATCCCAAGTCATCATGTAGTTCCTTGTAAATATTTACAAGTGACGGCGGAATTTCCACCTCCGGTTTTACAGAAAAACAAAGTCCATGTGCCTGATTTACATTATGATACGGGTCCTGCCCCAATATAACCACCTTTACATTTTTCAATGGTGTTAAATGAAATGCGTTAAAAATATCATCTGCCGGTGGAAAAATAAGATGTGTATGATATTCTTCCAATACTTTTTTATGCAGCTTAGCATAGTATGGCTTCTTAAACTCATCTTTTAACGCATCCAGCCAGTCATTATTAATTGCTCCCATGTCGGTATCTCCTTCTTTACTTCCTTATTTCAAATCCAATTCCATAAAAAATTCTACACCGTTATCATAATTCTTCACACCATACTCTTTATGGAAAGATTCCATAATCGCCTTGACAATGGAAAGTCCAATACCATTTCCTCCGTACTCTCTCGTGCGCGCTTTATCTACTTTGTAAAATTTATCCCAAATATGTCCTATATCTTCTTCCGGAATCGGAGAACCTGTGTTGAATACGGAAACTCTCACCGTTTCTTCTTTCTTCACAATCTTAATTTCAATTATATTCTCTCCCGTCACATGATTCAAGGCATTACTTATATAATTTCGGATAACCTGCTCTGCCTTAAACTCATCTGCCCAGACATAAACCGACTCTTCCATAACAAAATTGATTTTCACACCTTTTTGTTGAATTAGAATATCACAAGACTGGATAACTCCCCGAACCAATTCCACAATGTCAAACCGTTCAAATGTAATTTCTTCTTTACCGAATTCCAACTGATTTAACGTCAAAAGATTTCTTACCATTTGGTTCATCTTATTTGCCTCGTCCATAATGACATCACAATAAAACTCACGGCTTTCTATATCATCACTAACGCCTTCTTTCAGTCCTTCCGCATATCCTTGAATTAATGCAATCGGAGTTTTCAACTCATGAGAAACATTTCCCAAAAATTCTGTACGCATTGTTTCAATCTGTTCCTTTTGTTCAATATCCTTCAGCAATTCATTGTTGGCGCTTTTCAATTCAGAAATCGTTGTTTCCAATTTTTCCGACATTTTATTAAAATTGCAGCCTAAAACCCCTATTTCATTTTTCCCGCCACTCGTATATTTTGCATCAAAATCCAAGTCTGCCATTTTCTCCGAAAGTGTTGCCAATTCTAAAATCGGGTCGGTAATCTTCTTTGAAAAATACCAGATAATCGCAATGCTAATAAGGATAACGCCAACTCCGATATACATAAGAAAACGGTTGAAAATAACAACACTTTCCCGAATACTTTCCAGAGGCGTTCTAAATAAAAATACATACCCATTAGAAAAATTCCCCCACATCTCCAAATATTCCATTTTATTGCGAGGGTCTTTCGCTTTCCTAAGTTCATAATATTCCTTATTTTCAAGAAGTTTACTTTCTTTCTGATTGATATTAAAACGGTAACCTACTAAACGGGTTTTTAACTCTTCGTTTTCCGCATCCGTACGCATTTTAATTCTTATACTTCCGGTAGCATCCGTTACAATGAGGGATACATTGCTTTTTTCTACCATAGGTCCTAAAGTCTTATTCAGATTTTCCGAATCTATCCCCACATCTTCTTTCAAAAAGTTATCGAGAGAATTATATATATTTGTTAATACCTGCATTTTATTCTGCACATAGTATTCTTCCAAAAATCTGCCATTCATAATAAAAACAGCTAAAAGAATAAATATAACAATCCCTATGAACACAGTTGCCATCTGACGTTTAATTGAATATTTCATTACGACACCTCAAATTTGTACCCCATACCCCAAATGGTTTTAATATAATCTCCTTTATCTCCCAGTTTACTTCTCAATTTTTTCACATGAGTATCAATTGTCCTCGCATCACCAAAATAATCATAATTCCATACATTGTTCAATATCTTCTCTCTCGAAAGTGCAATCCCCTGATTTTCCACAAAATATGCCAGCAATTCAAATTCTTTATAACTCAAATCAATCGGCTTATTGTCAATCGTAACAAGATGCGCTGTCTTGTCTATAACTATCCCGCCTGCATCAACAGACTCTTCGGAAAACAATACATTAGTCCTTCTTAAAATTGCTTCAACTCTAGCCACCAAAATCTTTGGACTGAACGGTTTGGAAATATATTCATCTACGCCCAAATCAAATCCCTGCAACTCATCTCTCTCATCTGCTCTTGCTGTTAGCATAATAATCGGAACTTGAGAAATCTGACGTACTTCCCTGCATACCTGCCAACCATCCATCTTCGGCATCATTACGTCCAAAATCAAAAGGGCAATATCCTTATGTTCATAAAAAACATCCATCGCCTCAAGGCCGTCCCCTGCCTCAAGCACATTAAATCCGTCCCTCTCCAAAAAGTCTTTCACTAACTTTCTCATTCTGCTTTCATCATCTACTACTAATATCTTCAATCGCTCCATAATTTCTTCTCCTTGTCACTTATCTCCTTTTATCCTATCAAAGAAATATGTTTCTTTTGTGAAAATTACAGATTTTCCCTTACCGGTTCTACATTACTCTTTAATTTTTCTCCGTCACTTGTGAAAATAACAGTTCCCTGTTCATCTGTCCGAAATAATTTTATTTTCCTTTTTCGCACTCGTTTTAAAACAGCACTATGCGGATGCCCAAAAGGATTTTCTTTTGCACAACACACTACGGCATAATTCGGTGAAACTTCTTTCAAAAATTTCATGGAATTTGTATCACTGCTGCCATGATGATTTAACTTTAATACATCTGACTTCAAATATACTTTTGTTTTCAACAGCCTTTTTTCCATTTCTTTACTGATGTCCCCACAAAACAGAAAACTGTGCTTTCCATTATAAATCCTTAAAATAAGCGATGAATCATTGATATCCTCATAAATTTTATTTGGATTTGGAGAAAGAAATATCATTTTTGCTTCCCCAAACTCCCTTACCTCTTTCCAGTCCGGCACTGTTATCGGAATATTTTTCGCTTTCGCCGTTTCTCGAATATCAATATATGTGTGTGTTCTATATGTCTGTTTCGGTAAAAATAGTTCACCGACTTCAAAATTATATAAAACCGCATCAATTCCACCGATGTGATCTTCATGACCGTGAGTCCCTATGACATAATCGAGATAAGTTATCCCCTCTTTACGAAGATATTCTACCACTTTTCCACCTGACGCATTCGTTCCGCCGTCAATCAACATATTTTTCCCACCGGACTGTATCAAAATGGCTTCCGATTGCCCCGTATCCATAAAATGTACTCTTAATTCCCCTGACGCATCCTGTAAAACTTTTTTTGTTTCCCATTTCTCCTGAAACCGTAAGAAAATGGCGGTCAGACAAACTATAATAATCGCAATACTTATCCGGTGGACTTTCCTTTTCTTGTTCATGTTGCACACCTCTTTTTTTCAGTAGTGTGCCACATTTTGATACAATTTATAAAAGAGCGAGTAATCTTCCCGCTCTTTTTCTTACATACTTCTTCCGACAACCTCTGCAACTACTTTACATTTATCAATCATTGTTTTAAATTTCTCCGGTTTCAATGACTGAGCCCCGTCGCTCCATGCACATTCAGGATTATCATGTACTTCCACAATCAGACCATCCGCTCCCGCTGCTACCGCCGCAAGACTCATGGATTCCACAAGTTCCCAATCTCCCGTTGCATGAGAAGGATCAATAATAATAGGCAAATGACTTTTTCGTTTGATTATTGGCACAACACTTAAATCCAAAGTATTTCTTGTATATTTTTCAAATGTACGAATTCCCCTCTCACATAGAATAACCTGATCATTTCCGCCCGCCATAATATATTCTGCAGACATCAGCCACTCCTCAATTGTATTTGCCAATCCTCTCTTTAACAAAATAGGTTTACGAATTTTTCCTAATGCTTTAAGCAAATCAAAGTTTTGCATATTTCTCGCACCTACCTGAATTAAATCGACATTTTCTACAAATTCATCAATTTTATCCGCACTCATAATTTCAGATACTATCGGAAGACCTGTGCGTCTTCTCGCCTCAACCATTGCCTCAATTCCTTCCGTTCCAAGTCCCTGAAACGCATATGGCGATGTACGTGGTTTATACGCCCCTCCGCGAAGCATATCCGCTCCTGCATCTTTAACTTTTTGTGCCAAATCACAGATTTGATCTTTTCCTTCCACAGAACATGGTCCTCCTATGACAACCACTTTCTCCTTTCCACCGATTTTCACACCCGCTACATCAACTACACTATCCTCCAGATGAAAAAGGCGGTTCACTTTTTTATAAGGCGCTCCGATTCTTGTAACATCTTCAATCCATTTATTTGCACGAATTTTTCTCTCGTCAACAACAGTTGTGTCACCGACAATACCAAAAACATTATAATTTGCACCCTGAATAAAATTTACTTCTAATCCCTGCTCTTCAAAACTTCTTACAACTTTATCTACTTCTTCTTGTGGCGCATTTTTCTTACATGTAATAATCATATCTTATTCCCTCTCAAACTTTCTATTTCTATCGGGAGAAGTTTTGCCTCTCCCACTTTATCTACCTGTACAACAGTAACATATTTTCCATTTGCTTTTTTATCTTTTTTTATAAAATGTATCACTTCTTCCACATCATACTCGGCAGATAAAGGTACATTTAATTTATACAAAACTTTTCGGAGTCGCTCACGAATTTCTTCATTTTCCAAAATCATCATCATTCCAATGCCGACACATTCCCCGTGATAATATCCTTCTAAGTGATAAATACTTTCGATTGCGTGTCCGATTGTATGTCCGAAATTTAAAATCTTACGCAGATTTTCTTCTTTCTCATCCTGTTCCACTACATTTTTCTTCACCTTCAAAGCACGAATGATAATCTCTTCCAAGTCCTTTTCTATATCTTCAGTCTTTTCAAACAGTTCAAATAATTCCGCATCCCCAATCAATCCGGCTTTCACTGCCTCGACAAGCCCGTTATGATAATGTCTTTCCGACAAAGTCGCTAATGTATTCAAATCAATCAACACTGCCTCCGGATGATAAAATGTACCGACAACATTTTTTACCTCTCCCATATTTACCGCTACTTTTCCACCTATACTGGAATCAATCTGCGAAAGTGTCGTTGTCGGAATAGACGCAAACCGCATCCCTCGTTTAAATGTTCCTGCCACAAATCCGCTCAAATCGCCGATCACTCCGCCGCCGAGAGCGATAACTAAATCTTTTCTTGAAAAATCCAACTCAAGCAGCCTCTGTAAAATCTGTTCATAAACTCCCAGACTTTTCGTTTCTTCCCCCTGCTTTGCAATAAACAGATAACCTTCTTTACACTGTTTCAGCACTTCCTCGTGATATTGTTTTGGTACACCTTCATCGGTAATTACCATAACTTTACAGTCTAAAGAAATATATTTTTCCAAATGCAGACGACAATCTTTTTCAATATAAACTCGGCTTGTCTTCTCTGCAAGTTGAATATTCATTTCCATTTTCTCTCACCTCATTTTCCTCTATCTTAACTGGTTATGTATCGTTGTCAATATAAAATCCAACTCTCTCACATCAATTTGCCCCGGAGCAGATGTTTTTCCTACAGCCCCGAAGGTAAGTGCCGAGCCTACAAGTTCCCCTGCCAACCTACTTATCACTCCCTGCCCAGACATTGACATTGTCACAACAGGCTGTTTTGCATATAGTCTGCTCATCTCTTCCGTTGCAGTCAAAAGTTCTAACACATCTTTTGCTGATTGAGGCATTACTGCCATTTTTACAATATCTCCCCCCATATCCTGCATTTTACATAACCGCTTTATCATCTCGTCTTTTGATATGGTCTTTTTAAAATCGTGGCTGGAAACAATTACTTTCATTCCCTGTTCTTTCAGTTCCTTTATAAGTCTGTCCGCATTTTCAAATACAAATCCCTCGATATCAATCATATCTGCCAGTTGCGTTTTGGCTATGTTTATATTTAATTCTCTGTATATTTCCTGCGAAACCTCTTTCTCTCCGCCCTCTCCTGCCGTGCGAAAAGTAAATAAAACAGGAATCTCCCCTGCAAACTTCCGCAGCCTGTGCAATGCATCTTTCACTCTTTCCCAGTCAAAAATACCGTCAAACCAGTCACCGCGCCACTCTAATATATCTGCCTTTTGATGCAGTATTTTCTGAACCTGCTCTTCTATTTCTTCCTCAGTTTTGGCTACAATCGGCACGATAATCTTCGGTTTTCCCTCTCCTATGACTATTTTTCTCACTCTCACTCTGTTCATGTACCGCCTCCAAAATAACTAAATTATACTTATATTACCACACTTTCCCCCTCTACAAAAAGTATTTTCTTGACTTCTTTTTAAAAGGGTTTTAGTCTATAAAAATATAGGAGGGTTTTACGATGAATAATGAAATTGACGGACACACCATTTTAACGGGTCTACTAGGCAGCCCTGTTTCCCACAGCATTTCACCACTTATGCACAACGAATCTTTTCGCCAACTAGATTTAAATTACATTTACCTTGCATTTGACGTAAAAACTGACAAACTACAGACAGCTGTTGAAGGTTTGCGTGCATTAAACGTACGCGGTTTCAACCTGACCATGCCAAACAAAAATGAAATGTGTAAATTGTGTGACAGACTATCCCCTGCGGCAAAAATCAGCGGGGCGGTAAACACAGTTGTAAATGATAACGGCATCCTCACCGGATACACGACAGACGGTATAGGTTATATGCAGTCATTAAAAGAAGCGGGGCATAATGTCATCGGCAAAAAAATGACTCTGCTCGGCGCTGGCGGAGCATCCACCGCCATACTTGTACAAGCCGCTCTTGACGGCGTAAAAGAAATATCTGTTTTCAACAACAGAAGTTTCTCTTTTATCCGCATGGAAAAGGTAATCGAAGAATTAAAAACGGTATCGGATTGTGAAATTCACTTATACGATTACTCTGATGAAAAAATACTTAGACGGGAAATTTCTGAAAGCATCCTGTTGACAAACGGAACATCTGTCGGCATGGCGCCACACACTGACGCTTCTATCATTACAGACTGTAGTATGTTCCACAAAGATTTAATTGTTTCTGATGTCATTTACAACCCACGGGAAACAAAACTTCTTCAGATGGCAAGAAACTTCGGATGCCCGACACTCAACGGACTTTATATGCTTTTGTTTCAAGGTGCAGAGGCCTTTAAATTGTGGACCGGAAAAGAAATGCCTGTGGAAATGGTGAAAGGGAAATATTTTTTGGGGACGTAGTGAAATTCAGTTTTGTGGCGTCCCGAATTAACTTTTAGTGTGTCCCAAAATATAAAATGCCCTGTCTCTTTTTGAAAATATACCATAAAATTTGATGGTAAAACAAAAAGGGACAGGGCATTCTGTAAAAAGGGACATAGATACTTGCAAAACGGGACGTAGTTTTCTTAAAGAAAACTACGTCCCGTTTCACAGTTTCTTCACATTTAAAATTCTATTCCTTCTTCCGTAGCATTATTCAAATACACAGTAAGTTCATCAATCTTCCGAATCATTTCTTGCTTTTCTTCCCATGCACTCCCCTGCATTTCTTTATTTACTAAACAGGTTTTGATATGTTTTAATTCGTCTATTAATTCTTTATTCATGACAAACCCCTCCTTTGTATTTTACTAATTGTTATCTACATACTACTCCTCTTATTCTAATTTGTCTATAGAATTTATAGACATTTTCTTCATTGTCCGTTTTAACAAGAAAATAGCAACTATTGCAGATACTGTTTCGGCTATTGGAAACGTTACCCATACACCTGTGAGCCCAAATGGTTTTAGAAGCATCATAGATAATGGTACAATAATAATTAACTGACGAAGAAGAGAAACAACCAATGATTCTATTCCTCTTCCCAATGATTCAAATACCCCCGAATATACCGTACCGATTGAGGATACGATAAATCCAAGTCCTATAATGCGAAGTGTCTGCACACCCATTTTCATCATTTCTCCATTTGCATTAAACATTTTTAAAATCGGTTTTGGTACACCGACAAAAAGCAACGTTCCAAATATCATAATTGTCCCTGATACCATAACACTTACTTTAATTACCTGTCTTAAACGATGATGAAGCCCCGCACCGTAGTTATAACTAATAAGTGGTCTCATTCCCTGAATCACTCCATTTGCAGGCATATATACAAATGTCTGCAATTTGAAGTAAATTCCCAGAACCGCAACGGCAGTTCCTGATACCGCAGAAATAATTCCATTTAAAGTCCCAATGAGAATAGATGGCATGGACATCATGATTCCTGACGGAATAGCTACCATATATAATTGTTTTGTAATCTGTTTATTAAATCTGAACCCTTTAAATTTCACATGGATTCCACCGTTGTCCCTGCAGAAAAAGAACACTGATAACGCACAGGCAGACATTTGTCCGATGACAGTTGCAATTGCTGCCCCCTGCACATGCATTTCCGGAAAGCCAAACAGACCAAAAATTAAAATCGGATCTAAAATAATATTGATAATCGCACCGACTCCCTGCATAATCATCGGCATAATCATTTTTCCGGTTGCCTGAAACATTTTTTCAATAGCAATATGAAACAAACTTCCAAAAGACAGACAAATAACAATGTAAGTATACTGACATCCCCATTTAAAAATAGTAGGGTCATCCGTAAATAAACGGAAAAACGGTTTAATACAAAATATACCGATTAAAATAAACATAATTGAATGAATCGCTGTAAAGACCATTCCGTGTGTGGCAGTTTTATCCACCATATCCTGTTTTCCTGCCCCCATATTTCTTGCTATCCCTGCATTCAGACCTACTCCAAGTCCTACCGCTACGGATAATACAAGGTTTTGAAGCGGAAAAGCAAGGGAAACCGCAGTCAATGCATCTTTCCCGAGCTGTGCAACAAAAATACTATCCACAATATTATACATGGATTGAATTAACATGGATACCATCGGTGGTATAGCCATGGACATCAAAAGAGGAAACACAGGTTTCGTTCCCATTACGTTTTTTGTTTTATTTGTTTTATTCATTTTCAACCTCTCTCCTTTTCTCATTCTTTTCCCTTGCATAAACATTTTCATCATAGTATGATTATTCATTATAATTAAAGTTCACTAGAAGGGATTGTAAATTATGACAAATAATATAGAATATAAATATTTGCTGTTTGAAGAAACCGCAAAGTATTATCAATCATTACAAGCGCAGAATGACCAGGAAACACTTGTACAGTTTTTAAGGGAAACACAGGATATTTTCGGCTGTATTCCACATGACGCCAAAGTGAAAATTAGCGAAATTATGGGAATGGGTACTGTCATCATCGATAAAATCATTTCCATGTATCCCAGTTTAACCGCCGAAAAATTTCAAACAGAAATAACCGTATGCTCCGGCGCTTCCTGCTCCTCAAAAAATGCACAAAAACTGCTCTCTGAAATTCAGACACTTTTGCAGATCCGTCCCGGACAGGTAACAAAGGACGGAAGATATAAACTAACTGCCAAACCTTGCATGAAACAATGCAACAAAGGTCCTAACCTTATGATTGGCAACGCCTTATATCATAACATAGATTTAGAAAAACTAAAAACACTTTTATTATAATTTTTTTACGAAAGGAATGCTGATATGATAAATCCGATGTCATTTTTTAAATACAAAGACGTATGGGCAAGATTTACGGCAAATCACCCTAAATTTCCGCATTTTCTGCAGGCAGTTTCACAAAATGCCCTCTCCGAAGGAACATTGATTGAAATAAATGTTACAACACCTGACGGAAAATCTTATTCATCTAACTTAAAAGTCAAACCGGAAGACATGGAACTTTTGCAAGAATTAAGGGGATAGTATTTTCAACCATCCCCTTGTCCTTTTATTCATAAATCGGATATTTCCTACAAAGTTTCTCTACTTCCCCACGAATTGCATCTGCTTTTTCTTCAAATTCCGTAGCAGTAATCCATAACAACTCCGCAATTTTTTCCATATCCTCCTCTTTCATACCTCTTGAAGTAACTGCCGGCGTTCCGATACGAACTCCTGAAGTAACAAAAGGACTTCTCGGGTCATTTGGAACTGTATTTTTATTGAGCGTAATATATACTTCATCGCACCGTTTCTGCAATTCCTTTCCCGATAAATCAAGATTTCTTAAATCTAACAGCATAAGATGATTGTCCGTTCCACCTGTGAGAATATCAAAACCTTTTCGTTGTAATGCTGCTGACAATGCTTTTGCATTTTTTAAAACCTGTTCCTGATATGTTTTAAATTCGGGTTTCAACGCCTCTCCAAACGCCACCGCTTTAGCCGCAATAATATGCTCCAGCGGACCGCCCTGTGTTCCCGGAAATACTGCTTTGTTTAAATGGAATTTTTCTGCCGCTTCCTGATTTGCCAAAATCATTCCGCCTCTTGCACCTCTAAGTGTCTTGTGAGTCGTTGTCGTCACTACATCTGCATATGGTATCGGACTTTGGTGTAATCCTGCAGCCACAAGCCCCGCAATGTGCGCCATATCTACCATCAAATATGCTCCTACTTTATCTGCAATTTCCCTAAATCTTTTAAAATCAATGGCTCTCGCATAAGCACTTGCACCGGCAATAATCAATTTCGGTTTTGACTCCACGGCAATTCTTTCTACCTCGTCATAGTCAATAAATCCGTTATCATCCACTCCGTATGGTACAATATGGAAATACATTCCTGAGAAATTCACCGGACTTCCATGTGTCAAATGTCCGCCGTGCTCAAGATTCATTCCCATTATCGTATCACCCTGTTTCAACATGGCAATCAACACCGCCATATTCGCCTGTGCACCGGAATGTGGCTGCACATTTGCATAATCACAATGGAATAATTTCTTCGCACGTTCAATAGCAATATTTTCAATTACGTCTATCTGCTCACAGCCCCCGTAATATCGTTTCCCCGAATATCCTTCCGCATACTTATTTGTCAAAACCGTTCCCATTGTTAGCATCACTTCTTCGGAAACAATATTTTCGGATGCAATCAATTCCAAATTTCTACGCTGTCTGTTGCATTCCGACATAATAGCCTGTCCGACTTCCTTATCGTATGCCACGATACGTTCCATTATTTCATTTACCATGTTACGCCCTCCTTTAACAGTATTTTTAAGGTCATCATAACACAGTTTATATCGGGCTTCAATATACCTCCCGACACTTTCCTCTAATGAATAAATATCCACCCGCCTAGCGGGTGGTTTTTCAGTTTCGGGCATAGCCCTAATACTA
>NZ_BAAHSI010000029.1:0-37695 GCF_054601575.1 Faecalimonas canis
AGACTAAAGTCCATAATAGAAACAGGCCGCATACACTGCGACCTGCCTCTATATTGTCCGTACAAACATTTTCATCAATATAGGATTGACATATACTTCTGTGATAATGCCAAAAAACATCATGCAGCAAAGAAATATCGTCTTACTATAATTCCATTTAGACATCGGATATGTGTAAAAATACCAAATAGCAACTGCATATCCCAATATGTAAAAAAGAAACTGTGGCATAATTCCTATAATAAACAATAAAATTCCTTTCATACCAAGACGAAATATAGCTGATACAATTAAAATTCCCCCTGAAAATCCCATCCAAAAAAGAAAGACAGAGATAACAACCTTCCTTATTTTTGTCTGTCCCAACAGAATAAGAAGAACTAACGGTGTTACCCTTATCCGAAAAATATACAAAACATACTCTTCCGGAACAATCTCAATAGACGGATATTGACTGAGAAAATATTCACTAAAAATTCCTGATGTACTAAAGCCCTCATTTGAAACAAGATTAGCATATAATATACCTGCGAAAAAACCCAATAAACAAAACGCTGTTATATAGGCTTTGTTTTGATGTACTTTCACTCAACTTCCTCCATTCTTTCAGATAGTTTATTATATGCCTTGTCTTTCTTTTTATTCTTTTTTCTGCCAAACCTCATAGGCAAGCAATGAAGAAATTGTCTTTGCATCCTGTATTTCTCCACTGAAAATCTTTTTCTTCAGTTCTTCCACTGTATATGCCTCCACATGAATAAACTCATCTTCATCTAGATGTTGTTCCGTAGCCTTTAATTCTTCCGCAACATATACTTCTATTTTTTCATTTGTAAATGCAACCCATGTACGCAATGTAAGCAAATGGCTCATTTTTTCAGAAACATATCCCGTTTCTTCTTCCAACTCTCTCATGGCACATAATAGCGGTTTCTCATCTTTATCATCTAATTTCCCTGCCGGAATTTCCAGCGTTTCTCTATCTAAAGCATTTCTATATTGACGCACCATCAAAATCTTTCCGTCATCTCTGACAGGAACAACGGCTGTTGCCCCATTATGATGAATATAATCCCAATGTGTTTTCTTTCCGTTTGGAAGTTGAATTTCATCTGTATATACTTTTAAAATTGAACCTTCGTATTTTAACGTTCTGTCTGTTCGTTTTAATTCTTCTCTCATTTTTATCCTCTCTCTTTTATATAATTTTTAAAAATATATAAATATACTCAAAAACCCTTGTCAAACGACAAGGGTTCTATTTCTCTTATTTTGCATAATCCGTAACACGTGATTCTCGAATCACATTTACTTTGATTTGTCCCGGATATTCCAATTCAAATTCAATCTGTTTAGAAATATCTCTAGCCAAAAGTACCATATCTGCATCTGATACTTGTTCTGGAACTACCATAATACGAATCTCTCTACCTGCCTGAATAGCAAAAGATTTATCGACACCTTTAAACTGATTTGCGATGTCTTCTAATTGTTTTAATCTGTTTGTGTATGTTTCTAATGTTTCTCTTCTTGCGCCCGGTCTAGCTGCAGAAATTGTATCTGCCGCCTGTACAATGCAAGCAATTAATGTTTCAGGTTCTACATCTCCGTGATGTGACTCTACAGCGTTAATTACAATTGCTGATTCTTTGTATTTTCTACATAAATCAACACCAATCTGAATGTGTGATCCCTCTACATCATGGTCAATAGACTTACCAATATCATGTAAAAGACCGGCACGTTTTGCCATTCTTACATCTAACCCAATCTCTCCTGCAAGAAGTCCTGCTAATTGAGCCACTTCAATAGAATGTTTCAATGCGTTCTGACCGTAACTCGTTCTGAATTTCATTCTTCCCAACAGACGAATTAATTCTGGGTGAATACCATGCACACCTACTTCAAGTGCTGCATTCTCACCCTCCTCACGAATCATTGTTTCCACATCTTTTTGTGCTTTTTCAACCATTTCTTCGATTCTTGCCGGATGAATACGACCGTCAAGAATAAGTTTTTCCAATGCGATTCTTGCTACTTCTCTTCTAATTGGATCAAATCCCGATAAGACAACTGCTTCTGGAGTATCATCTATAATTAATTCAACCCCTGTCAATGTTTCTAAAGTACGAATATTCCGCCCTTCTCTACCGATAATTCTACCTTTCATCTCATCACTTGGAAGTTGCACAACTGAAATCGTTGTTTCTGCAACATGGTCTGCCGCACATTTCTGAATAGCGGTAACAACATAATCTCTCGCTTTCTTCCCTGCCTCTTCTTTTGCCTGCGTTTCTAGTTCTTTAATCATCTTCGCAGTGTCATGCTTTACATCTTCTTCTACAGTTTTTAACAGATATTCTTTTGCTTGTTCGGAGGTAAGTCCTGAGATTCTTTCCAGTTCCTGCACACGTTGTTTGCTAAGTTCTTCTACTTTCACTTCGCGCTGTTTAATCTGCTCTTCTCTTGCAACGAAGTTTGCCTCACGCTGTTCAATTACATCAGCTTTCTTATCGAGTGCTTCCTCTTTGGAAAGTACACGCTTTTCATAGCGCTGTAATTCTGCTCTGCGTTCCTTTGTCTCTTTTTCAAGTTCATTTTTTGTCTTGATAGACTCTTCTTTCACTTCCAAAAGAGCTTCCTTCTTAGTTGTTTCAGCTGTTTTCAATGCGTCATCTATTATTTCTCTCGCTCTGCTTTCTGCATTGCCAATCTTAGAATCTGCATTCTTCTTCAGATTGGAAACAGTAGCAAAGTAAGTAACGATTGCCGTTATAACAAGAGTAATAACTACAGCAATAATTATACTAACAATTGGCACAGGAGCACCTCCTTATTTAATTTTCATTGTACAAATACAACACTTAAATTTTATACTGTTTCGCTAAATCTGTCAAGCATTCCAGTCAGAAATTTGTATTACCTGACGGATAGTATCATAGGAAAATCCTTTTCTTGCCAAGTATCCGTATATCTTCTGCTTTTCACTGTCCGCTGCATTTCGGACATCAAAGTGCTTTTTCTCTATCAGTTTTCTAATCGCTGTCATTTCTTCGTTATCTTCATAGCATTCTTCCATTGCACGTTCGATTATCTCTTTTGCAATCCCTTTCTGATACAGTTTTGCATAAATTTCTTTTCTGCTTTTACTGCCTTGTCTACTTAAAATAAATCTCTTTGCATAATCGCCATCTTCAATATACCCAAAAGATTTCACATAGGCAACTGCCCTGTCAATCATATCGTCCGTATAAAATCCCTGTTTTAACTTTGTTCTCAACTGCTCTTCCGTTCTATCCATCTGATTCAACAAATGCAAAGCCCTCAGTTTTACACGTTTTAAAATCACTTCTTCTCTTATCTTCGCAAATATATCTTCAGAAAGTTCCTCTCCCTGTACTATATGAAAACGGGAAAGTTCCCCTTTGTATAATACAAAAACGAACTTTCCGTCAAGGTAAACTTTCCATTTTGTTTTTGTAAGAGGTTCAACCTGAGTAACAATCATTCTACTCGCCCTCTTTGTCTTCACTTTCTTTTGTCACTCCAAGTCCATAGTGTTCACGAACTTTTTCTTCCAATTCCTCCATAATTTCAGGGTGAGTATGTAGATAAGTCTTTGCATTTTCCCTTCCCTGACCGATCTTCTCTCCATTATAGGCATACCACGAACCACTTTTGCTAACTAAATCAATTCCCGTAGCCAAATCTAAAACATCACCTTCTTTGGAAATTCCTTTTCCGAACATAATATCAAATTCTGCTTCTTTAAACGGAGGGGCTATCTTATTCTTAACAATCTTAATTCTTGTACGGTTTCCAACCATTTCGCCGCTCTGTTTCAATGTTTCAATTCTTCTTACATCCATACGAACAGAAGCATAGAATTTCAACGCACGTCCACCTGTTGTCGTTTCGGGATTACCGAACATCACACCAACCTTTTCACGCAACTGGTTAATGAAAATAACAACACAATTAGATTTACTGATAACAGGAGTTAACTTACGCAAAGCCTGAGACATGAGCCTTGCCTGAAGTCCTACATGGCTATCCCCCATATCCCCTTCAATCTCTTGCTTTGGAACAAGAGCTGCAACCGAGTCGATAACAACAATGTCCATCGCACCCGAACGAACCATAGTTTCTGCAATCTCAAGCGCCTGATCACCACTGTCCGGCTGAGAAATATATAATTCATCAATATCTACCCCTATGTTCTTTGCATATACAGGATCCAAAGCGTGTTCCGCATCAATAAATCCTGCAATTCCGCCTCTTTTCTGTACTTCTGCTATCATGTGTAAAGTAACGGTTGTCTTACCACTCGATTCAGGACCATATACTTCAATTACACGTCCCTTAGGAACTCCTCCAAGTCCCAATGCAATGTCAAGACTTAATGAACCTGTCGGTACGGTTTCTACAGATACATTAGCACCTGCATCCCCTAATTTCATAACCGTTCCTTTACCAAAATCTTTCTCTAATTTAGATATTGCCGCATCTAATGCTTTTAATTTATCCTCTGTTGCCATAATAATCTCCTTTTCACACGAACTTATGTTCGTTTTCTAGTAATATAGTAGTATACTTTTTTTCAAATGTCAATACTTTCTTACTGCCATGATTTTCTTTATTTTATTTTAAACTTTAGGGTAATCAAGAAGCGATACGCTCCAAATATGAATTGTTTTCTGTTTAGAACTGTAAATATCATATCATACTTATAGTATTTTCTCAACAAATATTAAAATATTCTTTTCACTATATACCAGAATTTATCAACTAAAACGAAGGAAACTTCTTGAACATAAATCCAAGAAGTTTCCCGTACCAAACTGAATTTTGCATTATCAATTAGTTTCCACAATCATCATATAACAATGATATACTTTAACTACTCAGTCCATTTAATTTTTTAAATCCATCTAACATTTTATCCTCTATATTTTGTTCTATATCCATGATTTTCTTCCGATCGCAAATCATTTGGATACATAATATCAGAGTAAACATCTTTCTGTAGTTTTTTGACAATCTGATATACTTCTGCATAATTAGAAATACTATTGATTCCAAGTACAGCCGGCATATTATTTCTTGTAAATTGATTTGTAGTAATTTGAATATCACCTACATTGAACATCTAATCAAAGATACCTCTATGTAAGTTTACTCGTGATAGTTCCGCAAATGTTTTTGCTTCGAGATTCATTGTAAAAACGCCACTTGAAATATACACTGCATGATCCGTTACAATATAGTATGTATTTCTATATCTTTTAAATGCAAATATAACACCGGCATCATGTGGAACAACATAAAAGGTATCATAAACAGTTGTGTATTCCTCATAGCAACATCTAAAAATCCTACATCAAACATTGCCCAAATAATTGCAAAAGGTAAAAGAGTATTAAATATGCTTTCAAAAATAAAACACTTTTTCTCTGGTTTCCCTTCATACAAAACTGTTTCGTCCAATCCAACCATACTCTTTAATTCTTCTACCATGTTAATTTCTTAATGTAAGAACAGTTTTTATTTCATCCGACTGACACGCTCTTCTACTTTTTTATTAAAGTTTTCAACTTTTCTGTTGTATGTCGTTGTCATATATTCTGAATGCAACATAAAATCTGCTGTAGATAAATTATTCGCAATCGGTATGTCATAGACAACTGCAATACGAAGTAACGCCTTTACATCAGGGTCATGTGGCTGTGCCTCCAAAGGATCCCAAAGGAAAATCATGAAATCAATATTTCCCTCCACGATTTTTGCACCAATCTGCTGGTCACCTCCAAGCGGTCCGCTATTATAGCCTTTAACTTTAAGTCCTGTTCTCTCGGCAATCAGTCTTGATGTTGTTCCCGTTCCGCAAAGAGAATGTTCTTTTAAAATATCTTTATTCCTTTCACACCACTCAACAAGTTCCTTTTTCTTGCCATCATGTGCTACTAATGCGATATTTTTTCTTTTTCCAATTTCAAATGTAACATAATTATCCTGAAGCATTTCTTTTCCCTCCTATCTTTAATCCGCTCTCTCCATCTCGCCAAATCTTGAAGAAGCTAAAAAAGCAATTATGATTACTATTAGTATACTATAAATAAATATAACCGGAAAGAGTAACTTTATATTAATTAAAATTGCAGCTAAGGCACCAAACATTGCCCCCATGCCAAGTGTGGCTGATTGAAAAAGCATATAACCCATATTTCTCACATTCACTCCGGCAGAAGCACCTAAAATAGAATCTGCTAAAACACGCATATAAAGTTTATTTGCCTGTAATATAACATAAATCCCTATTGCCAGAACAATTTCAAAAACAGGTATTTTCCACGCTATACCTAAAGAAATTGCCAATATGCTTCCATCAATCAAAGAACGAATATGTTCTATCACTGTTGCATACCACATTTTTCTAATCGGAGTATCGGGTATAAGATATAAATATGGGTTTTTTAATTCCTTTTCCCATTTTCCCGTATATCCTGTGGCACAGAAAATGATGTAAGCTACAATAAGCAGTAGCATGACCTGAGGTGACAGACCATTTTCTATTCCGATGACTTTTATAAACAGAAAAGAAATACCAATCACAATAACTGTCATTCCGCCAAAAATAAAAAATCGTTCTTTTTTATATTCTAACAACTGTCGGTAAAAAATCGCTTTCGCTCCTGCCGCCTTATAGTCCATTTTTACCGATTTTTTAAATGTCTTTTTCTGTCCGATGGACATTACCATTTCACCATTTTTACTTTTTTTACGAAACTCCACATAATCATCAGCAAACTTTGCAGCCTCCTCATAGTATCCGCCGGTGCATTTCATTTTACAAGCAATAAGTAACATACCTATAACCGATAGAAAATACAAACTACTGCAAGCAATATTTAAAGTTGTCGCACCCAAAAACACCATACGATAAACCGCAATATTCCATCCTAAAAGCGGAATCATCTGTATAGCCGGATAATCTACAAATTGTATAAGCGTTTCCGATGACATTCCGTTTTTTCTAAAATAGAAAATAGCCACACAAACAATTCCTAAAAGGAATACATAAAGACTTCTGCAGATCCATGTTGTAGTCTTAAAAGACATTTTTTCATTTGCATAAAGGAAAACCACAAGGCTCATCTCTAAAATCAATTCTAAAACTAACATCCCAAAAGAAGTCAACAACGCTTTCGGAAAACTCACTCGAAAAACAATCAATTCTCCGCAAAAAATAACTAACGTCGCAACAACACTAAACACATAATTTTTCATTGCTCCCATAAGAAGAATTACTTTAGGCGAAATAGGCGCCGTAAAAATAAAATGTGCATGACTAGGTTTAAACAAAATTCCTTTTTTCTTTGCATAAGTAATAAAATTACTAAAAAATATAAATGTTGTCCATATTGTCAGTATTGTAACTAACGCCTTATTTTGTGTAAAAACTCCCGATGCCCGCCACGCAAATGCACCTGCACCAAAAATAACAGCGTATACTATAATAACAGCAACAAACAAATAAGTGGCAGGTTTCTTAATTGCCTTTTTCATAAAATTAATTCCACTTCTCTTTGACACATACCAAAGCGCCTTCATTATTCATCACCGCCTGTCAATTCAAAGAACACATCGTCAATATCTTTATCTCCTAACTCTTCTTTCGTATATGTACCGATAATTTTTCCTTTTTCCATAATATACATTACATCCCATAGTTCTTTTACCATTTCCAACATATGAGTGCTGATTAACACGGTAACATTATTGTCACGCAACTCCAATATTACTTCTTTTAACTCCTTAATCGCCTTTGGATCAAGCCCTACCATAGGTTCATCAAACAAAATCACTTTCGGTTGGAGAGCCAATGCACAGCAAATACTTACTTTCTGCATCATTCCTTTTGATAACTCATTTCCCAATTTATCCTGTTTATCCCAAAGTTCAAATCTCTCCAATAAAGCCTTTATTTCTTCATTTGTAATTTTACTTTCATAAGCTTTTCTTATATATTCAATATGCTCTCTAACAGTCAAAGCCTCAAACATTGCCGGAATTTCCGGAACATAAGCGAATATTTTCTTCGCTTCCATTGTTTTTGAAGAAAGTCTTTGAATTCCAATTCCCCCATCATATTTCAAAAGACCCGCAATACTTTTAATAATCGTAGACTTTCCCGCACCGTTTGGTCCTAACAAAATTCCCACCTTTCCGTCAGGAACGATGAAACTTACATTATCTACCGCTAAATATTTCCCATAACTTTTCCTTAAATTCTGTACCTCCAGCATCTCGATTCCTCCTGTAAACTTTCTCAACATAAAAGCCGAGTGTATTATCTATTTGGTACAATAATACACTCGGCTTTTTCTATTGTCAACTCATTTTTATTGTTTCTCTGCGATTTCCCCCTGCTTTTTATAAATGGAATTTTGTGGAATATATCCTCTTACCATCGATAACGGATAAATATTTGTATAACTTCCGACAACAGTTCCCGGATTTAATACCGAACCACAGCCGACTTCCACTTCATCGCCTAATATAGCACCAAATTTCTTTAAACCTGTTTCTACAATATTTCCCTTTTCTTTTATAGTAACAAGTGTTTTATCCGATTTAACATTGGATGTAATCGCACCCGCACCCATATGAGATTTATATCCTAAAATAGAATCTCCCACATAATTATAATGAGGCACCTGTACTTTATTAAACAAAATTACATTTTTTAACTCTGTAGAATTTCCGACAACTGCACCTTCACCCACAATTGCATTTCCACGGATAAAGGCACAATGACGCACTTCTGCATTTTTACCTATAATGGCAGGTCCGTGAATATAGGCTGTTGGTGCTACCGTAGCATTTTTCGCAATCCAAATATTCTCTCCACATTTGTCGTACTCTCTTTCACTCAGTGTTTTACCCAACTCTATAATAAATGTACTGATTTTAGGAAGTGCTTCCCACGGATAAGTTACACTGTTCAACAAATCTTTTGCAATTGTTTCATCTAAATTAAACAAATTTTTTACTGTTAATCTTTCCATACTTATTTTCCCTTCTTATAAAACTGAGCAGCCGCATCATAGCAACTTCGCAATTGATACTGATTATTTAACCCCAGTACTCCCTGTGTTCTGCTTTTAATAAAGTTTTCTAGTTTCATCATATATTCTTCCGATGTAATATCACCCTCTGCTACATATGTAAGCCCTTTTTCCCAACTGGCAGTTAACTCAGGATTAAGCAGGGAACGAATAGAATGTTCTACCACATCGAAAATCATCTCCCCTAACAATGTAGGAGTAATCATCTGTGTTTTCTTATTCAATGACAAATATTTGATACTCAACAGTTTTTTTAAAATTTCTGCCCTTGTCGCACTTGTACCTATCCCGCTTCCTTTAATTTGTGCACGTAATTCTTCATCTTCTATCAACTGTCCTGCATTTTCCATCGCTAAAATAATAGAACCCGAATTATATCTCTTTGGTGGGGAAGTTTCTCCCTCCTTTATTGATAAGCCTTTTACATCAAGAATAGAACCTTTCTTTAATTTCTGAATGGCAGAAAATAGTCCGGCGTCAGATGCATTTTCTTCCATTTCCGCATCTTTCTTTGTCTGCGTAATTCCCGCCACTTTCAAATATCCTTCTTCCGCAAGTACTTTGAAATTAGAAAAAAACTGTTCTTCCTTTATCTTTGTCACGATACTTACTTTCTGATACACCGCCGCAGGATAAAAAATACTTAAAAATCTTCTTACAATCGTATCATAAACCTGTTTTGCAGTCGAAGACACCGATTGTAACGCTGTCAATCCCTGTCCTGTCGGTATGATTGCATAATGGTCTGTAATCTGCTTATCATTTACATAGCGGGTCTTCTCTAATCCTTTATGACTTCCGAAACTTAAAATATCGTTTAAATATGGTTTTGCCATCTCATATTTTGACAGACCATTCAAATTTTTGGATATTTCCTTTGCAACAGCCGTTGATAATACTCTGGCGTCCGTTCTTGGATAAGTGACCAGTTTCTTCTCATACAATTCCTGCACAATACGAAGTGTTTCATCCGGGCTGATTTTAAATCTTTTAGAACATTCATTTTGTAGTTCTGCAAGATTATATAAAAGAGGCGGATTTTTCTTTTCTTTTTTCTTCTCAACAGATACAACCTGCGCCGTTAACGGTGTTGCATCAGTTAAATAGGTAAGCAACTCTTCCGCCTTTTCTCTTGTTTTAAAACCGTTTTCTTTGTATAAATCAAACGATTCAAAATATTTTGAACCTTTTACCGCTTTCCATTCTCCGTCAAAACTTTGTTGCTCTAATTCCAATGTACTCAACACCCTATAAAATGGTGTTTTAACGAAGTTACGGATTTCTCTTTCTCTTCTGACTACCATTCCAAGAACACAAGTCATTACTCTCCCTACCGAAATAACCGTAAATTTTGTACGCCGGTAATTTGAAATACTATTTCCATATTTTAATGTCAGTAAACGCGAGAAATTAATGCCCATAAGATAATCTTCTTTTGCTCGCAAATATGCCGAAGCCGAAAGATTGTCATATGCTGACAAATCTTTCGCCTCCTTAATTCCTCTTAAAATTTCCTCTTCCGTCTGTGAATCAATCCATACTCTCTTTCTAAGTTTTTGTTTTACACTTTCCCCTGCCATCTGCTCCACAAGACGATAAATATATTCTCCTTCACGACCTGAGTCAGTACAGACATAAATTATATCGACATCATCACGCGTCAAAATTCCTTTAACAATTTTAAACTGTTTTTCTACTGTAGGAATTACTTCATAAAGAAACTTTTTCGGTAAAAACGGCAGAGTTTCCAGCCTCCACCGTTTCATTCCTTCATCATACGCTTCCGGATAACTCATTGTAACTAAATGTCCTACACACCAAGTCACAATTGCTTCTTCCGACTCCAAATAGCCGTCTTTTCTTCTCGTATTTAATTTTAATGCCTTCGCAAATTCCTGTGCCACACTCGGCTTTTCTGCTATATATACTGATTTTCCCATAAAATTACTCTACACTAAACTTAAATACCGTAATTGTTCTGTAGTTTTCTCCGGCAGGACAAATCGGACTTTTAAAGTTTTCTTTATTAATTGCATCAGGAAAATATTGTGTTTCAAAGCAGACACCGTGACGCACATCATAAATCGCACCATTTTTTCCAACTTCATTTTCAACAAAATTTCCTGTATATAACTGCATTCCCGGCAAATCTGTATACACTTCCATAACAATTCCACTCTCATTTGATGACATCTCAGCCACCTTATCAAATTTGCCTTCATTTTCCAACACCCAGTTGTGATCATATCCTCTCCCGAAAATAAGTGGTTCATACTGTTCATCTATATCTCTTCCAACCGGTTTTTTAACACGGAAATCCATCGGCGTTCCTTCCACTTCAACAATCTCCCCTGTCGGAATGGACTGTATATCTGTTTTTGTAAAATACGTTGCCGCAATTCCTACTTCCTGTTCCATTGCACTTCCCGAATCGTGACCGTTCAAGTTAAAATAACTGTGATTTGTCATATTGATAATCGTATCCTCACTTGGAACACTGTAATATTCTATTTTAATTTCATTATTTTCCGTAAGCGTATATTTTACTTCCATATCCAATGCTCCCGGAAATCCCTGATCTCCTCCTCTGCTATGCAAAGTAAATGTAATACTCTCATAATTTTTAGAGCGTACTTCCCACATTCTCTTATTGTAAAAATCTGTTCCGCTATGCAGATTATTGCCATAATCATTTTTTTCCAACTGGTATGTCTTGCCGTTAATTGTAAACTCTGCTCCACCAATACGGTTTGCACATCTTCCTACGCTTGCACCGAAAAATAATGTACCGTTTTCATAACCCGTAACATCATCATAGCCGAGTACAACATCTAAATACTCATCATTCTTATCCGGCACAATTACATTTACAAGTGTTGCTCCAAAATCCGTAACGGAAATACTCATTCCTGATTTATTTGTAATTGTATATAAAGCTGCTTCTTTTCCTTTTGAAGTTACTCCAAAGCTTTTTGAAATCATACCCATTATTCATCTCTCCTTTTACACTGATTATTTTGCTTGAATGTACCCCTGTGCCGTTAATGTTTCTGCACAGAGAATTGCTCCCCCTGCTGCACCTCTCACCGTATTATGTGATAATCCCACAAATTTAAAATCGTAAACGGTATCTTCTCTCAATCTTCCCACAGAAATTCCCATACCGTTCTCATAATCAACATCTGCTTTTACTTGTGGACGATTTTCTTCCTCCAAATATTGAATAAATTGTTTTGGAGCGCTTGGAAGATTTAATTCCTGAGGAATTCCTTTAAATTCCGATAACTTTGCAACCAATTGTTCTTTTGTAGGTTTCTTTGCAAATTTCACGAACACTGCCGAAGTATGTCCATTCAAAACCGGAACACGAATACATTGTGTCGTGATTACCGGCAACTCTGCCTTTACAATTTCCCCGTCAATTACTTCCCCCCAGATTTTTAATGGTTCCTGTTCACTTTTTTCTTCTTCCCCACTAATAAACGGAATAATATTCTCAATCATTTCCGGCCATTCTTTAAATGTTTTTCCTGCACCGGAAATCGCCTGATATGTTGTGGCAACCACTTCTATCGGCTCAAATTCTTTCCATGCGGTAAGAACAGGTGCATAACTTTGTATAGAACAGTTCGGTTTTACTGCTACAAACCCCCTTGTCGTTCCTAATCTCTCTTTCTGTGCTGAAATCACTTCAAAATGTTCTGCATTGATTTCAGGAATAACCATCGGCACATCTTTCGTCCAGCGATGTGCACTGTTATTTGAAACAACAGGCGTTTCCGCTTTCGCATAAGCATCCTCTATGTCACGAATTTCTTCTTTTTTCATGTCAACCGCACTAAAAACAAAATCTACCTGAGATGAAATCACCTCTACTTCATGCACATTCATTACCGTGAGATTTTTGACTTTCTCAGGAATAGGCGTATCCATTTTCCACCGTTGTCCCACTGCCTCTTCATAAGTTTTCCCTGCTGATTTAGGGCTTGCCGCTACCACTGTCACTTCATACCACGGATGATTTTCCAGCAAAGAGATAAAACGCTGCCCAACCATACCTGTCGCTCCAAGAATCCCTACTCTTAATTTCTCTGTCATCTTTCATTCCTCATTTCCCATTGTCATTTGTTATAAATTATTTTTTCTCTCTTGCATGGAATATACGCAACCGCAGTAATCCTGCCGATAAAGACCATATTCTTTTGAAAGTTCAATAGAACGTTTATATCCGTTTTTCTTCTTAAAATCAGACTGTAAATATTCCACCCCATATTTCTTGCCCAACGCAGTGCCAATTTCATTTAATTTCTCTGCATTCTTCATCGGACTGATACTGAGTGTTGTCGTGAAATAATCAAATTCTCCTTCTTTGGCAAGTCTTGCTGCTTCCTCCAATCTGAGTGCATAACACTTAAAACAACGTTCTTTACCTTCTTTTAAATGTTCCAAACCTCTTGCCATCTCATAGAAATTCTCTTTGTCATAATTTCCTGCAATAAACGATACAGGATATTTCATCTCCATTTCCCCGATAAGCGTCTGTTGTTCCAAAATACGCTTTGTATATTCACTTTCCGGAAAAATATTCGGATTATAATAAAATACCGTGATTTCAAAATGTTTTGATAAATATTCCAGTACATAACTGCTACACGGTGCACAGCAACTATGCAATAACAGTCTTGGAGTACGTCCTTCCTTCTCCAACTTTACCAGTAATTTTTCCAATTCTTTTTGATAGTTCATTGTCTTTCTCCATAAATACTTTATTTTATAAATTATACTCTTTCTCATCCTCGCAATCAAGCACTCATTTTTAATTCTCACATAAACTACTATATACGGAAAATGGAGGTTTTTATGGAAAAGATATTAGAAATCAAAAATCTGAGTTATACTTATCACACTTTAGACGGAGAAACACAGGCATTAAAAAATGTTTCCTTTTCAATGAAAGAGGGGGAATTTTTATCTGTTGTAGGACCTTCGGGATGTGGCAAATCCACTTTACTTTCAATTATATGCGGGCTGCTTACGCCGGATTTTCCCGCCGTTTCATTTCAGGGTAAACCATTAAAGGAAAACAATAACAAAATCGGATATATGCTACAGCAAGACCATCTCTTTGAGTGGCGTACAATTTATCAAAATGTCCTCTTAGGGCTAGAAATCCAGCACAAACTGTCTGTAAAAACAAAAGAAAAAGCAAAAAAACTGCTTGAAATTTACGGTCTGAAAGAATTTTCCAATGCAAAGCCTTCCGAATTGTCAGGAGGTATGCGACAGCGTGCCGCACTTGTACGGACATTAGTATTAGAACCTGAACTTCTTCTTTTAGATGAACCATTCTCTGCACTGGACTATCAAACAAGACTAACAGTAGGAGATGATATTGGACAGATTATCCGAAAGGAAAAGAAAACGGCAATTCTTGTTACACATGATTTATCCGAGGCAATCAGTCTGGGCGACAGAATTCTTATTTTATCCAAACGCCCCGCAACCATCCAAAAGACTATTCCTCTTCATTTTGATTTAGAAACAGATACACCTCTTCTAAGAAGAAACACGCCCGAATTTAAAGATTATTTTAATTTAATATGGAAGGAGTTAAATAAAAATGAATGACATTTCTACTGCACAAATGCTTTATCTGAAAAAACAAAAAAGACATAGATATATCGTTTCTTTTGCCCGTGTGCTTATTTTAATTCTCTTTTTATTCCTATGGGAATTTACAGCGTACTATGAAATTATTGATTCTTTTGTTTTTAGCAGTCCAACTAAAATCGTAAAATGTTTTTGGTCAATGGTTTTGGATAAAAGTATTTTTTTCCATATCGGAATAACACTTTATGAAACCATTTTCAGTTTTCTCTTCGTTATTGTTTTCAGTATACTTCTCGCTATTTTACTATGGTCAAGCCGCAAATTGTCTGATATAGCAGAACCTTATCTAGTCGTCCTAAACAGCCTTCCAAAATCCGCTCTCGCCCCTCTTCTGATTGTATGGCTAGGTGCAAATCCAACAACCATTATTATCTGCGGAATGTCCATAGCGATTTTTGGAAGTATTCTGAATTTATATACAAATTTTGTTCATGTAGATGAAGAGAAAATCAAACTCATTTATACCCTGCACGGAAATCGTCTTCATGTCCTGAAAAAAGTTATTTTGCCCGGTTCTGTTCCTGCGATTATGAATATGATGAAAGTAAATATCGGGCTTTGTCTTGTAGGCGTTGTTATCGGAGAATTTTTAGCAGCAAAAAGCGGACTCGGATATTTAATAATTTATTCCAGCCAGGTATTTAAAATGGATTGGCTTTTAATGTCCATTGTCCTTCTATGCATTATGGCAATGGTACTTTACACACTCATTTCTTTTATTCAAAAACAGTATCAAAAACGACTGTAAATTACAAACAGTTGCGGAATCCCGCAACTGCCTTACATATTTCTATTCTTCTTTCGCCCAATCATAAGAATATTTCACGGCTTTATTCCAGCCCTTTATCTTTTTCTCCCGCTCTTCTTCCGTAATCTGCGGTCTAAATTCTTTATCTGCCTGCCAGTTTTTCACAACATCTTCTTTGTCTGCCCAATAGCCGACTGCCAGTCCTGCCAAATACGCCGCTCCCATCGCTGTTGTTTCCACACATTTCGGTCGGATAACAGGTGCGTTTATAATATCTGACTGTACCTGCATAAGAAAATCATTTGCACTTGCTCCGCCGTCTACTTTAAGCGCAGGAATGAAAATCCCCGAATCTGCCTTCATCGCTTCTAAAACATCACGCACCTGATAGGCAAGTGATTCCAGTGTTGCACGAATAATATGATAACGGTTAACTCCCCTTGTAATTCCAACAATCGTTCCCCTTGCATACTGGTCCCAGTGAGGCGCTCCAAGTCCTGTAAAAGCAGGAACAACATAACACCCATTTGTATCTTCTACTTTTTGCGCCAGACTTTCAGAATCTTTTGCCGAATCAATTAGTTTCATTTCATCACGCAGCCATTGAATCGCCGCACCTGCCACAAAAATCGAGCCTTCCAAAGCATAATTCACTTTTCCATCCAGTCCCCATGCAATTGTCGTCACTAATCCATGGTTGGAAAATACCGGTTTTTCGCCTGTATTCATCAAAAGAAAACATCCTGTTCCGTAAGTATTTTTTGCCTCTCCTTCCTGAAAGCAAGTTTGTCCAAACAGCGCTGCCTGCTGATCTCCCGCTGCACCTCCAATGATTATCTCATCTCCGAAAAATGATGAATCTGTCACGCCATACGCACAACTTGATGGTTTTACCTCCGGAAGCATTTTCTTAGGAATTTCCAGTTTTTCTAAAATTTCATCATCCCACTCTAATGTATTAATATTGAATAACATTGTTCTGGAAGCATTTGAATAATCTGTTACATGGACTTTTCCTTTCGTCAACTTCCAAATAAGCCATGTTTCCACCGTTCCGAATAAAAGTCGCCCTTCTTCTGCTTTTTCTCTTGCTCCGGACACATTATCCAAAATCCATTTTACTTTTGTAGCGGAAAAATAAGCATCTATGACAAGTCCTGTCTTTTGTCGGAAAAACTCTGTCATGCCCTCTTCTTTTAATTTGTCACAATAATCTGACGTTCTTCTACACTGCCATACGATTGCATTGTATACAGGTTCTCCCGTTTCCTTATCCCATACGATTGCCGTTTCTCTTTGATTGGTAATTCCTATTGCTGCAACATCTTTTGCAGAAGCACCGATTTTATTCATTGCTTCAACTGCCACTCCCAACTGGGTAGACCAAATTTCATTTGCATCATGCTCTACCCACCCGGGTTTCGTAAAATACTGTGTAAACTCTTTCTGTGCTGTACTGCACATTTCTCCTTTTTCGTTAAATAAAATACATCTGTTACTTGTCGTTCCCGCATCCAGCGCCATAATATATTTTCCCATATTCATCTCCTCTATCTTATTGAGAAATCTTATATAAATATCAATTTATTGTCTTTATCTGATACTTTTCAATTATGTTTCGTTCAAAATAAACAACCAATCTTATTATAACGGATAACACAAGCCATTGCCAATATTCTTCTGTAATTCTGATAATAATTCATCTCTTGTTCATACGATACGATTTGTTCTTTAGATAGCATCCAAAGTATAACAAACAAAAAAGCCATAGACAATGCCTATGACTTTCTCCTATTAAAGCTGAAAATCGGACTTGAACCGACGACCCCTTCATTACGAGTGAAGTGCTCTACCAACTGAGCTATTTCAGCATTTGGTTGCATCTAACGCAACCACAAATAATATTATATACTACTTTCAGAATTTTGCAACTGTTTTTTTTCCTCATTTTCTTTCATATGCAGTGTAATCTGCTGATAAGGAATTTCTATATAATTTTCATCTAATGCCAGTTTAATTCTTTCTAGCAATCTCCATCTTGTCGGCCAGTATTCATCCGTTTTTACCCATGCACGCGTACCTATTACAACTGAACTTGCTCCTAATTGATCTACAAACACCAAAATTTCTTCATCTTTCAAAATACTTTCATCTGTTTTGAGAAGGTCTTCAATAATCCTTTTCGCTTTTCGCAAATCTGCTTCATAAGAAATATCAATGCTTAAATCCAGTCTTCTGACATCCTTTGCCGTCACATTTGTCAAACTTGTATTCGCCAACGTTCCGTTTGGTATAACGATTGTTTTATTATCTACTGTTGATAGTTTTGTATAAAAAATCTGTATCTCTTTTACTGTACCTTCATTTTTTTGACTATCCTCTATAATATAATCACCGACAACAAATGGTTTCAACAAAAGAATTAAAACACCACCTGCAAAGTTGGATAGACTTCCCTGCAACGCAAGACCGATTGCAACACCACCTGATGCCAGCAATGCTGCGACAGACGCCGTATCTACACCAAATTTTGCCGCTATCGAAAAAATTAACAACGCATAGAGAACAACTTTTATCATAGAATCAATAAACTGCTCTACCCCTTTATCCGCACTGGAGCGTTCAAGAGAACCTCTGACAATTTTGCGTATAATTTTAATTACCTTTCTTCCAATAAAGAAGAAAACAATCGCCAAAAGAACCTTCACTCCAAATCCTATCAAGGCAGGAATATTCTCATTAATATACTCTGCCAATTTTCCCATTTCTTTTGCTGCCTCTGTTGTTACTTCCGTTACTTCTTTTGTCACTTCACCATTTGCCGTATCCGCTAAAAATATCATTTCTACCTCCTTATTGAATGGCTAAAAATGCGGCTAAGTTTCCTCTTTTCCCATCGGACGCACGGTGTGAAAAAAGTAATTCGCTATTACAGCAAGTACAAATATTTGTCACTGCAATATGTTCTTTTTCAATTCCCGCCTCCAAAAATATATATTCATTTGCTTTCCAAAGATTTAACTGATATTTTCCATTTTCTTTCCGGTAAAATAAATCTTCCCAATATTTTTCCGCAAATGCTTTTTTAAATTCATCAATCACATCTTCGCTGACTTCGTAGCACTCCTGACAGATAGACGGACCTATTGCTACAAGAATATCTTTGGGATTTGAACCATATTCTTCCTGCATTTTCTGTACCGTTTTCTTTCCAATCCTTCCTACCGTTCCACGCCAGCCTGAATGACTAAGTCCTATTGCCTTTTTCACAGGGTCAACCAAAAATAATGGCACACAGTCTGCATAAAAGGTAGACAGACAAATTCCTGCAACATTTGTTACCAGACCATCCACATCATCATAATCCAAAGGTTTTACCAGCCCTTTTCCTCTATCTTCTTCCCTAACAACACGCACATTTGTCGTATGCATTTGTTTTGAAAAAACAAAATCCCTTTCTTCTACATCAAGTACATTCGCCATCCTTCTAAAATTTTCGCGTACGTCTTCTTCTCTATCACCTCTCGAAAAACTGAGATTCATTGTACTGCATACCCCTTTGCTTACACCTCCCAAACGAGTGGAAAATGCGTGTTTTACCAATCCCGTCTGTTCAAGCAATGGGTAGGTCAGATAGTACACTCCGTTTTTCTCATTTTCATTAAATACTTTTTCTTTATTTTTATATACGATATTCATTTTCTCACCTATGAACTATATGCAAATGCATTTTTAATTACTTCTATCTTATCTCCGGTAATACCGACAACATCAAAACGGCAGGGAATATTTATTATCTGATGCTTTGTTATATAATATAATGCCGTCTTACATATCTTTCTCTGTTTATTGCTTGTCACCGCCTCAAACGGTGTCCCTTTCCTATTATCTGAACGATATTTCACCTCACAAAACACAAGCGTTTCGTCGTCCATGGCTACTATATCAATCTCACCTATTTTACAACGGAAATTATACTCTATAATGGAGTATCCTTTTGATTTCAAATATTCTCCTGCCTTTTTTTCAAAGACACTTCCTATTTCTCTTGTATTTTTTCTCATCATTTATATAAAATTTTTGATAAATGTTTTTCGGTGAATCGGTGTTGCACCGTTTTCTTTCAACGCCTTTATATGTGCCGCCGAACCGTACCCCTTATTACTTGCAAAATCATATCCTTCAATCACTTTATCATATTCCTGCATAAGTCTGTCCCTTGTCACCTTTGCAATAATACTCGCCGCAGCGATGGATACACTTTTAGCATCTCCTTTAATAATCGGTATCTGCCGTATGTCTACCTCCGGAATAGTAACAGCATCATTTAAAAGCAAAGTAGGTTTTACTTGCAAATGATTAATTGCCATTCTCATTGCCTCGTAAGTTGCCTGCAAAATATTAATTTCATCAATTCTTGCCGGACTGACAACTCCAATCCCTGTTGCAACTGCCTTTTCCATAATAATGTCATACAGTTCTTCCCTTTTTTTCTCCGAAAGTTTTTTAGAGTCATTCAAATATAAAATCATTTCGTCTTTCGGAAGGATAACAGCACCTGCAACAACCGGTCCTGCCAGCGGACCACGTCCCACCTCATCAATTCCGCAAATATATTCCTCTGCATAATTCTCCCGCTCATAACGGCTCATTTCTTCAATACGTTTTATTTCCGCCTGTAACTTTTCTTCTTTCTTTTTGTATTTGTCAATCAGACTGACAACACCCGTTCTGCTATCATTGGCATATTGCTCATATAATAACAGTAACTTTTTTCTGTCAGCCTGCTCAAATTCCTGTTTTATTTCATTGATATTTTTACTCATGAGAAATCACTCCTATGCTGTCAAACGGCCAAATACGCACCCATGCTCTTCCCATTAAATCTTTTCTTTTCAGCACACCCACATTTGGCACTCTGCTGTCAGAACTATGATTTCGGTTATCTCCCAGCACAAAGTATTCCTCTTTTCCTAAAGTAATAGGTTCTTCCGCTATGCCTGAATCCTGCATAACTTCCGCACCATAATCTTTTTTTAATTTTTCTCCGTTAATATAAACATAGCCGTCTATAATCTGTATAGTTTCTCCCGGAAGACCGATAATTCGTTTAATATAATATGTATCTTCCTCATATTTGTATGGAAATACAACGATTTCATATCGTTTCGGATCTCTAAAACGATAGGTCAGTTTATCTACCAAAAGATTATCACCGTCATGTAATGTCGGCTGCATGGACTGACCGCTCACTCGTGTACGCACACCCACATATGTAATAATCAGATAAGTAAATAATAAAATGACTCCTATATAAATTACCCAATCCAATATTTCTTTAAAAATGCTTTTTGATTTTTCCTTATCTTCCATACTACGTTTCTATTCCCCTTTATTCATAATCTTCCGGAAATTCAAGCGTAATCTTTCCTAATCTTCCATTTCTGAAATCATCAGTAATAATCATCGCCGCTTTTTCCGTATCCAACTCATTGCCTCTTAACAGACAATGTCTGTTTTTTGCAATTTCCATAAGACAGGCATATGAGTCTTCCTGTTCTTCTATTCCGTATTTTTCTGACAAAACACCCGAATAATATGTTGTTAAAAACTTTATCAATTCTCCCGCTAGTTCTTCGGTATTCAAAATTTCATCTTTAATTGAACCGATAAACGCCAATTTTAATCCAACCTGCTGGTCTTCAAATTTCGGCCACAAAATCCCCGGTGTATCAAGCAATTCTACATTTTTATTTAAACGAATCCATTGTTTCCCCTTTGTCACCCCCGGTTTATTTCCTGTTTTCGCACAGGCTTTTCCGGCTAAGGCATTGATAAATGTTGATTTCCCAACATTTGGAATACCTACAACCATCGCTCTTACCGGACGATTTAAAATTCCTCTTTTTCTGTCGCGTTCAATCTTTTCTTTACACGCTTCCTGAATAACACCTTGAATAGACTTAATTCCTCCGCCTCTTTTCGAGTTAACTTTCACAACAGAATAACCTTGCTCGCGAAAATATTCCGCCCACGCATCATTCTGTCTGTCTTCCGCCAAGTCAGATTTATTTAATAAGATAAGTCTTGCTTTATTTTTTCCCAGTTCATCTATGTCCGGATTTCTGCTACTCATCGGTATTCTCGCATCAACAAGTTCGATTACCAAATCAATCAGTTTAATATTTTCCTGCATCATGCGTTTTGCTTTCGTCATGTGCCCCGGATACCATTGAAAATGCATATTATTTCTCCTCTATATGTGGAAAAAGGGACAACATACAGTATTGTATTTGCCCCTCTCTCGTTTACTATTTTACTAATTCTTTTACTTTTGCTCTCTTACCAACGCGTCCTCTTAAGTAGTTCAATTTAGCTCTTCTTACTTTACCTCTTCTTACTACTTCTACTCTTTCTACGTTTGGTGAGTGTAATGGCCATGTTTTTTCAACGCCGATTCCGTTAGAATTTTTTCTTACTGTAAATGTTGCTCTAGTGCTTCCACCCTGTTTCTTTAATACAGTACCTTCAAAAACCTGAATTCTTTCACGGTTACCTTCTTTGATTTTACCGTAAACTTTTACAGTATCACCTACGTTAAATTCTGGCACTTCTGCTTTTAACTGTTCTGCTTCAATTTTTTTAATAATTTCGTTCATCTTGTGTGACCTCCTTATAATTTGGACGTTCTTAATACAACTAATATATAGTGTATCAGAGGACCATCTCTGTTCTTTTCACAACGTCAGTAGTTTATCATATTTCTTGATTATTTGCAAGTATTTTCTTTTCTTTTTCTGTCAACTCTGCCTTTTCTAATAAATCCGGTCTTGCTTTTGCAGTTCTGAGAATAGACTGTTCTCTTCTCCATTTCTCAATATTTGCATGATGTCCCGACAATAAAATCTCAGGTACTTTTTTACCTCGCCACTCTTCAGGACGGGTATATTGCGGATATTCCAATAAATTATCCTGAAATGTTTCAAATTCCGCTGATACGTCATTATGCAAAACCCCCGGAATTAATCGCGAAATAGCATCTATCATAACCATAGACGGAAGTTCTCCTCCCGTTAAGACATAATCACCTATTGAAACATAGTCCGTTACAATTTCTTCCAAAACTCTTTCATCAATTCCTTCATAATGTCCGCACAAAAATACCAGTTCTTCTTCTTTTGCAAACTCTTCCGCCATCTCTTGCGAAAATGTTTTCCCCTGTGGCGAAAGATAGATAACTCTTGGGGTTTTTTCACACTTTTCTTCAATAGATTTATAGGCGAGATAAACCGGTTCTGCCTGCATAAGCATACCTGCGCCTCCACCATAGGTGTAATCATCTACCCTATTATGCTTATTTACTGCAAAATCCCTTATATTTACTGCCTCGATCGTCAGTAAATTATTTGTGATCGCTCTTCCGATAATACTTGTGTTTAATCCGTCCATAACCATGTCCGGAAATAATGTTAATATATGAAAGTTCATTTTATATCAATCCTTCTAACAAATGAATTGTCATTTTCCCGTTTTCAATATCTACGTTTAAAATGCACTGTTTAATCGCAGGAACTAAAACTTCTCCATGTTCCTCGGAAGAAATAGTATATACATCATTTGCCCCTGTTTCAATTACATCTTTTAGCACACCGAAAAACTTATTATCTTCTGTATATACATTCATTCCTATCATATCCGCAATAAAATATTCATCCTTTTTTAATTTCACTGCGTGTTCTCTATCAACAAAAAGGCTCTTACCTTTATATTTTTCAATATCATTTATATTGTCTATTCCCTTAAATTTAAGAATTGCAAACTGCTTAAAAAATTTCACACCCTGCACTTCCAAAACCATCTTTTCTCTTCCTGTATCAAGGATAACCTGTTTTAATTTCTTGAAACGATTTATATTATCGGTTGTCGGGAAAACTTTTACCTCTCCCCTCACACCATGTGTTGAAGATATAACTCCCACCTGTAATAATTCTTCCATATGTTCTCCTTTTATCTACAATAAGTTGCAAATAGACATCGCTTATGCGATGTCTACTACTACTTTCTTGTCTTCTTTTGCAGCTGCTGCTTTTACAACAGAACGAATTGCTTTTGCAATACGACCTTGTTTACCAATCACTTTACCCATGTCAGCATCTGCCACGCGTACTTCGATTACAATTGTCTTTCCTTCTGTTTTTTCTGTAACAACAACACTGTCAGGGTCATCTACTAATGCCTTCGCAATTACTTCCACTAATTCTCTCATTACGCGTACCTCCGCGAGTCAGATTATTTTTCAATTCCTGCTGCTTTAAAGATTTTTCCAACTGTTTCTGTAGGCTGTGCACCGTTCTGTAACCATTTTTTAGCGGCTTCTTCGTCTACTTTGAATACACTTGGATTCTGGTTTGGATCATATGTTCCGATTTCATCGATAAATCTACCATCTCTTGGTGATCTAGCGTCTGCTACTACGATACGATAAAAAGGAGCTTTTTTCTGTCCCATTCTTTTTAATCTAATTTTTACTGCCATTTCATTCACCTCTTCTTAAAATTCTTTTATCTATGTGTTAAAAAGGAAATCTGAATTTACCTTTCTTACCACCTTTGCCACCCATCAGTCCCGGAATCTGTTTCATCATTTTCTTAGACTGTTCAAACTGTTTTACAAGTCTGTTTACCTCACTTATATCCACTCCTGCACCTTTTGCAATTCTGTGCTTTCTTGATGGATTTAAAATATCCGGATTTTGACGTTCTTTCACTGTCATTGAGTAAATAATCGCCTCAATTCTAGCCATTTTCTTTTCATTTTCTTCGGAATCCAAGTCTTTTAACTGATTTCCCTTTACCCCAGGCATCATACTTAGTATGCTTGAAAGTCCTCCCATATTTCTCATCTGCTTCATACTTTCCAAGTAATCTTCAAAATCAAATTGGGCTTTTTTCATTTTCTGAGCCATCTGTTTCGCTTTATCTTCATCAATCTCAGCGCTTGCTTTCTCGATAAGACTTAGCACATCACCCATTCCCAAAATACGTGACGCCATTCTGTCTGGATAAAACTGTTCTAAATCAGATAATTTTTCACCCATACCGACATAAAGAATCGGTTTACCTGTTACCGCTCTAATAGATAAAGCCGCACCGCCTCGTGTGTCACCATCCAATTTTGTAACGATTACACCGTCAATTCCAATTTTATCATTGAATGTTCCCGCTACATTTACGGCATCCTGTCCTGTCATCGCATCTACGACTAAAATCGTCTGATGAACTGTAACTGCTTCTTTAATTTCCTGCAATTCCTGCATCATCTCTTCATCAACATGAAGACGACCTGCTGTATCTAAAATCACAATATTATTGCCATTTTTTGCCGCGTGTTCCAACGCCGCTTTTGCAATATTTACAGGTTTGTGATTATCACCCATTGTAAAAACTTCAACACCCTGTTTTTCTCCGTTAACCTGTAATTGCTTAATTGCCGCCGGACGATATACGTCACAGGCAACTAATAACGGTTTCTTGCCCTTTAACTTAAACTTTCCGGCAAGTTTTGCTGTTGTTGTTGTTTTACCGGCACCTTGAAGACCTACCATCATAATGACTGTTGTAGCCTGACCCGGCTCTAATTTAATCTCTGTTGTTTCAGAACCCATAAGTTTTACAAGTTCCTCATTTACAATTTTGATTACCATCTGTCCCGGATTTAATCCGTTCATCACATCCTGTCCAACCGCACGCTCCTGAACGTCTTTTACAAATCCTTTAACTACTTTGAAGTTTACGTCCGCCTCTAAAAGAGCCATTTTAACCTCTCGCAATGCCGTCTTTACGTCATCTTCCGTCAGGCGTCCTTTACTTCTTAAGTTTTTAAATACATTCTGTAGTTTCTCTGTTAAACTATCAAACGCCATACTATAACTCCTCTAGTATTTCTGTTGATATTTTCTTAATATTATCTATCAACATTCCTGTTTCTGTCTGCTCTGCTTCCAAAACTTCATTAATTTGATGAACCTTTTCTTTGATCGCCAGAAACTTTTCTACTAAATGTAGTTTCGCTTCATAGCCCGATAACGTCTTATTACACCGCTTTATCAAATCGTGAACACCCTGTCTGCTGATTCCCTCGCTTGATGCGATTTCACTCAGAGATAAATCTTCCAATATAAACTGTTCATAAATATTCTTTTGGTGTTCATTTAACAATTCACCATAAAAGTCATATAATAAAGCCTGTTCTAAAATGTCATTCATTTTCATCACCTTTAGTATAATACATTATATCCCGATCAGTGTCAAGTATTTTTTCTTGACACTTTTTTTATATAATTAGTAACTCTTTTATGCAGAGTTCTCCCCAGCCCTGTTGATTTTTGCATTGTCCCAAATCCACACAAGTCTGTCGCAGTCTTAATTTCACTTCTATATTGCTCATTTCCGGATACTTCGATAAAAGGAGTGCGACAGCACCGGATACAACCGGAGTTGCCATAGATGTTCCGCTTTTATGGGTATACGCCCTTCCTTTTTTCCCATATCTGCTGTTGCAGGAATAAATTTTTGAACCGGGTGCTACCAAATCCGGTTTCATTACACATTCTTTTGTAGGTCCTCTTCCCGAATAATCTTTAAGCCTTCCCTCTATAGTAAAAAGTTCCATTCTATCATCCGATGCACCTACCGTGATCACTTTCTTACTTACTCCAGGAACGGTAATACTCTGTTTTTGCGGTCCGTAATTTCCAGCTGCTACTACTACAACAAGCCCTCTATCCCACATTTCTTCTACTGCAGTAAGTAGTTTTTCTTCTTCCTCTTTGTCCGTATTCGGAAGTGTGCCAACAGAAATATTCACAACTCTTATATGATACTTTTTGGCGTTCTTCAATATCCAGTCAATCCCTTCTATAACACGGATAATCTCTCCATTTCCCCTTTTATCCAGCACTTTTACCGGAAGCAAATTACATTTCGGTGCAATTCCACTATAAAGTCCCTCAGACAATTTCCCACTTCCACCTATAATCCCTGCTATATGTGTGCCATGTCCGTTATCATCATAAAGCATTTCCTGTCTATTCACAAAATCTTTAAAACAAATAATTCTACTGTCAAAATCAGGATGTACTGCTATCCCTGTATCCAATATAGCAACTCCTATTCCTCTTCCGCCTATTTTATGTTGTTTTGTATCCTCACACCAATAAGAAACCTTCTCTTTTACCTGTTCCATCTTATCACCCTTTTTGTTTAATTTATTCATGTACAGCCCTTTTTGCAATAGATGAAAAAAGTTTTTCATTTTTAGAAACATAAATAACCCCTCTTACATATCATAACATTGTAAATAAACAATTTATGGAGGCTTTAATATGAGCGATTTAAGTGCAACAAACTGTGGATGCGGATGTAACGAAGGAAGAGAATGCGGATTTAACAATTCTTGTTTATGGATTATTCTTCTTTTGTTCTGCTGTGGCGGCAATAACGGATGCGGCGGCATGAATAATGGTGGAAATGATTGCTGTCTTTTAATTTTATTACTGTTATTCTGCTGTGGCGGTAACGGAATTGGAAACAATAACGGCGGATGTGGATGCTGTTAAGTATAGGCAGACACAAAAATGAGGGGATTCTTTATGAATTCCCTCATTTTTATAAACGATTTAAAACATCTTTCGCTTCTCGGATACGCTCTTCGCTCGTTCTCCATATTTCATATTCACTCATGGCAGCCAATCCCATATTTACATTCGGATTTCTATATTGCATCTGACTTTCTAAAGAAATTTTACCTGACATATGATATGATGTGGCATTAGTTTTCTCATAAAGTGTTGGAATTACTTTACCATCAACACCGCCTCCGACAAGAATTTCAATTTTATTTTCACTTTTTTCTACTAATTCTTTTATAAGTTCTGCTCCATCTACAGCGCAGTTTTTCTGACCTGATGTTAATATTGTATTAACGCCAAGTTCTTTTGCCTGTTCTAATGTTTCTAAAGGATTTTTACACATATCAAAAGCTCTGTGCAGAGTCACCTTCATTTCACCTGCTTCCTCTACCAGTTCTTTCATTTGCTGCATATTCAACTTTCCTTCTGGCGTAAGACTTCCAATAACGACACCATCTGCACCTAACTGACGGAACATTTTCACTTCTTCTTTTAAGATTTCATGCTCATATGGTGTATAACAAAAATCACCAAACCTTGTTCTCAGCAATGTGCGAATAGGAATATCTACCGTTTCTCTTATTTTCTGAAATAACGCTTTAGACGGTGACAGACCTCCAATAACTAATCCGCTACATAATTCTATTCTGTCTGCTCCTCCCACTTTTGCGGCTATAGCCGATTCAACCGAATCAACACAACATTCTAATATGCTTTTCATACTGCTCTCCTTGTTTTTCAATTAAAATAAGAACTTTCTAATGATTAAAAATAAGAATAAGGAAATGCAATTTTGCATTTCCTTATTCTCTGGTTATGTATTCCTAATAATAGGAATTATTTACATAATAATTTGAATTCATCTGCTACGTGCTGTACCTGTGTTCCAATGATTACCTGTACACTTGTTTTTCCAGGACGGATTACACCTGCAACACCTGCTGATTTGATTTTCTTTTCGTTTACTAAAGTATTATCTTTAACTTCAAGACGAAGTCTTGTGATACAGTTGTCGATAGAAGTAACGTTATCTTTTCCACCTAAACCTTCTAAGATAATTTTAGCAACTTCTGTAAAGTCATTGTTTGCTAAAACTGCTTTTGTTTCTTCTGCTGCAGCTTCATCATCGTCTTCTCTACCTGGAGTTTTTAAATCAAACTTAACGATAGCGAAACGGAATACTACATAGAATACGATAAATGCAGCGATACCTAAAGGAATAATCATCCATGTTTTCTGAGCAGCTGGCAATGAAGATGAGAAGAATAAGTCAGTTGCACCTGCTGAGAATGAGAATCCTGCACGGAATCCTACTGCTGTAGTAACAGCTACAAAGATACCGTATAATAAAGCGTAAACTACATATAATGCTGGTGCTAAGAACATGAAACCAAATTCGAATGGTTCTGTAACACCACAAAGGAATGCACAGATAGCTGCTGAAGCAACTAAACCGATTGCAACTTTTTTCTTGTTAGATTTTGCTGTGTGAACCATAGCTAAAGCAGCACCAGGAACACCGAACATCATACATGGGAAGAATCCTGACATGTACATACCTAAACTCCAAGAAACATCTGCTGATGTTTTTCCTGCCCAGAAGTTACTTAAATCACCAAGTCCGATTGTATCGAACCAGAATACGTTGTTCAACGCGTGATGTAAACCTGTTGGGATTAACAAACGGTTTAAGAATGCGTAGATACCAGCACCTACTGCATCTAATTTTACAATTGACTGACCAATTGTAATAAGTCCACCAAATACTACTGGCCATACGAATAACAATACTGCTGATGTTAAGATAGAAACAACACCTGCAACGATTGCAACGCTACGTTTTCCACTGAAGAATGCAAGCCATGAAGGTAATTTTGTACCTTTGAACTTGTTGTAGCAACTAGAACCAATAATACCTGAAATAATACCGATGAATGGGTTAGCAATTTTCTGGAATGCAAGTAAAGAGTTTGCATTGTCAGCAACTGATGGTCTGATAACTGTTACTACACCTTCTGAAAGAAGAGTTGTAATCATTAACCAAGAAACCATAGCAGCAAGTCCGGCTGTACCGTCATTGTCATCTGCCATACCAACACCTACACCGATCGCAAACAGGATAGCCATGTTATCAATTAAAGCTCCTCCTGCTTTTACAAGAAACATACCAACGATTTCTTTAATACCATTGATATCACCACCCTGCATTGTTGCAGGACATAAAAAGTATCCGATACCCATAAGGATACCACAGATAGGTAAGCAAGCTACTGGAAGCATTAACGCTTTACCTAATTTTTGAAGATATTTCATAATTTTCTCCTCCTTTTCTCTCATTTTTCATGATATCTTCTCTTATATAAAACCCCGCAAAAGCGAAGTTCAATACCTGTACTATTTGATGATAGTCATCACTTCATCTTTTGTATTTACTGTTTTCCCTGTTGTAGTTTTAATTTCACTATAGTCCGCAGTATTGCAGATAATAACTGGAGAAACTACTTCTAAACCTGCATTTTTGATTGCATCAATGTCAAATTCTAATAATAAATCTCCTGCTTTTACTTTATCCCCTGCTGCTACGTGTTCTGTAAATGGTTCACCTTTCAATGTAACCGTATCTAATCCTACATGAACAAGAATTTCAATTCCGCTTTCAGATTTCATTGAAATCGCATGTTTTGTATCGAACACCATTTCTACTGTCGCATCAATTGGAGCATATACTTTCCCAACAGCCGGAACAATAGCAACACCTTTTCCTAAAATTTCTTCGCTAAAAGTCGGATCGCTCACTTTTGCAAGTTCGATTACTTCTCCCTCGATTGGAGCATATAAAACTTCTCCCTTTTTACCAAATCCTAATTTTTCTTTTAATGAACCAAGCATTTCCTTCTCCTCTTTCTTTACTTCATTTCCCGAATGATTTTTCTCAATTTTAAAATCATGGACGGAGCAACTGATAATTCATCTACTCCCATTCTTACAAATGTTTCTGTTAACTCTGTATCTGCACCAAGCTCACCACAGATTCCTGTCCATTTACCCGCTTTATGAGAATTATCTACAACCATCTGAATCATTTTCAAAACTGCTTTATGATGCGGATTGTAGAATGGGTCTAACTTTTCATTCTGACGGTCAATCGCAAGCGTGTACTGTGTCAAATCATTTGTACCTATACTAAAGAAATCTACCATTTCAGCCAATTCATCACTAATCATAACTGCTGCCGGAGTTTCTATCATTACACCTTCTTCTACATCTTTATATGGAATATCACATTCATAAAGTTCTTTTTTCACTTCCGCTACGATTTTCTGAATTTTCTTCACTTCTTCCACAGATGTAATCATCGGATACATAATAGAAATGTTTCCATATGTAGATGCTCTGAAAATGGCTCTCAACTGTGTTTTAAAGATTTCCGGTTGTGAAAGGCAGATACGAATCGCTCTGTATCCCAATGCCGGATTTTCTTCTTCACCTAAATTCAGGTAATCCGCCTGTTTATCAGCACCAATATCCAATGTTCTGATAATCACTTTTTTACCCGCCATATTCTGTGCAACCTGTTTATATGCCTGGAATTGTTCTTCCTCACTTGGAAGTTCATTACGTCCGATATAGAGGAATTCACTTCTAAACAAACCAATTCCTCCCGCATCATTTTCCAAAACATATCCCACATCAGAAGCACTTCCGATATTAGCGTAAAGTTCAATCTTCTTTCCGCCAAGTGTTACGTTTTCTTTTCCTTTTAACTCTAAAAGTAATTTTCTTTTTTCTTCTTCTTCTGTAATTCTTGTTAAAGTCGCATTTTTCACTTCTTCTGTCGGTTCTAAAATCATTTCCCCTTCAAAACCGTCTACAACCGCTTCCATACCCGTCTTTAACTCTTCCAAATTCATATCTACTCCGATTAATGCCGGAATATTCATCATACGTGCTAAAATTGCCGTATGAGAATTTGTAGAACCGTGTACCGTAACAAAAGCCAAAATTTTCTCTTTATCCATCTGTACAGTTTCACTCGGAGTCAAATCGTCCGCAACTACGATTACCGGTTCCTCGAAATTCATATCATTTCCTTCGCCACCGATAAGGTTTTGCACAAGTCTTTCTGAAATATCTTTAATATCCGCTGCTCTTGCACGCATATAATCATCATCCATGCTCGCAAACATTTCCGAAAAACTATCTCCCGCTGAAGCAACTGCATATTCTGCATTCACTTCCTGTGTGCGTATAATATTTTCAATCGCTTCATTAAAGTCAGCGTCATCCAACATCATCTGATGTACTTCAAAAATTGCTGCACTCGCTTCTCCCACTTCTTTCAAAGCTTTTTCATATAAATTCTGCAATTGACCGCAAGCAAGTTCTTTTGCCTGATTTACTCTCTCGATTTCTTCTTCTGCACTTTCTACCTTTGTTCGCTTAACAACATAGTCTGTTTTCTTCAACACAGAAATTTTACCAAGAGCAATCCCTTTATAAACTGATTTCCCTTTTAAACATTCCATATTTCCTGTTCCTATCGCCTTTTGTAAATCTTATAAATTTGTTTCAAAAAATGTTTTTACGCCTTCAAATGCTGTATCTTCATCTTCACCTTCTACAGAAACTTCTACAGTCTGTCCGCATTTTACTGCTAATGACATAACTGACATAAGTCTTGTTGCTTCTGCTGATTTACCTTCTTTTGTAATAGTAATTACGCTTTTATAGTTTTTCGCTTCTTTCGCAAGCATTCCTGCCGGTCTTGCATGAATTCCTAATTCATCTTTAATTGTGTACTCAAATTTTTTCATTGTCCTTAACTCCTTTTTCTTTACTCTTTTTGTTTATCATTTATGGAATAATGATTGTTTGAATATGTACCGCAAGAAAACCTTCTTCTTCTTTCCCTATCGGTATCCCCAATTTGCTTTCCACATACTTGCATATGTGACGTGCAACCATGCCTGCCTTCGCATAATTCTCTTCAACAAACTGATTTAAATCTATATTAATTTTCTCTTTTGCCTTTGCTCTTGCAATCATATAATAGAGTTGACTCATCAATCTGATACCACCCAGCGATTCACGATTGATGCTCTGGTCAAGCATCTTCTCTATATCCAACATACAGTCATCAATAATCTGTGTAATCTTAAGTGTTTCTGATACTTCTTCATCAGATAACCCCGAATGAACGTGTAATGCAATAAATCCAACTTCATCATCCGTAATTCTATAACCGGTCATTTCTTCAATAATCTCCCGACTCTTTACAACTACGGTATATTCCTTACCAAACAACGCTTTAATATCTGCGATAAACGGATTAGGAAGATAAATATTCTCTTCCGCTCTCTTCGCCGCAAAAGCAATATGATCCGCTAACGGAATCAATATATCCGGATTAATTGTTTTAAAAACAACCTGCGCTTCATCAATGATTCTTCCTGCTGCTTCTAAATATTTCGGTTCTATTCCTTTTACGGCATTAATCATTGAACGCTCATTTTCTTTGACTGCCAAAGTGTAGATTTTCGCATCTTTGATTGCAGTAAACTTATCGCCTGGTTTTTTCCCAAATCCAATACCTTTTCCCACTAAGATTCTTTCACCTTCATCATGTTTCGCAAGAAAAGCATTGTTATTTAAAACTTTTATAATTTGATACATGAACCAAACCCCTTCACTTCATCAATTAAAAAGACATAAACATATCCTGCCTATCCAATTTTATTAAGTATACATTGGACTGCGGAATAGTTTATGCCTGCTTACCAGTAACACACTATTATCTGCACTCTCGATTGTCTTTTTTTACTATACCATATTGAAACAATATAGGCAAGTTTTATTTTTTACGAAAGCAACATTAAATTTTTGTCGAGATTGCACAAATAATATCTCTTATTATAAGTCTTATTTTTTCACTTTTCCATTTTGCGTTTTCTTTTTTTCTTCTTCTTTCTGTTTTTCTGAAAGTTTTTTTGTTAACATACAATTTTCATCCAGTTCATATACCGCCGTTCCGTCAATAATCAGTTTTCTCATCTTCTCTTACTCCTTTCGCCTTTCTGCTATTACTATATGAGCATTTCATATTTTTGTTTTTTTATACATATATATCTACAACGCTATATTTTTAAGGAGTACCATGGAAAAAGAAACAACAGATAAAATGACCCCATTTGATAAACTTATTTCATCAAAAGATTTACAACTGATGAAACTAATCATTCCTTATACCCCTCCCGCCAATCAGCATATACTGGCAGTCTTTATAAAGTTTTTAGAATTAAACCGTACAATGAAAATTTTTCATCAGACCCGTCAAAGCATACATACACAGGCTTTTGAAAAATCAATTTCTTCGCCTTTGGATATTGTCGATGAAATTCGTCCCTATTTATCTGAAACAGAAAGAAATTCGATAGATTCAATTCTAAATGTATTTAATATGATGCAGATGCTGGAAGCAATGGAAAAAATGTCTTCTCAAAACAATCAATCCGAAACAGAAACATTTAATCCAATGGACATGGTAAAAGAGATGCTCACACCCGAACAACAGACTATGTTTGAAATGTACAACACGATGTTTCAAGAAAATGATGACAATGATAATAAGAAAGGAGATTTATAATATGGAAGATTGGCTTAACTGTCCGGAATTACAACAGATTGACCCAGTTAAACTTGAACTAATAAAAACGGTCATCACAAAAACAACAGGGAAAACAGGAAATGACTTAGCCCCTATTCTACTTTCACTGATTATGACGGCAAACAAAAAAGGGATTCGCTTTTCTACGGAAGAAATTACATTTATCATGGAGTTGATGAAAGAGGGAAAATCTTCCGATGAGCAGGCTCGAATTGATAAGACTGCTAAAATGATTCAGTCAGCACTAAAGAAAAAATAAAATCGACAGCAGTATACAAAATCTGTTATACTATAACAAATTTAATTTACAAAGGAGTACTTATGCGAAACATAAAATTAACACTTGAATATGACGGAAGCCGGTATCAAGGATGGCAGCGTTTAGGAAAAGGCGAATCCTCCAATACGATTTCCAATAAACTTATTGAAGTAATACACAAAATGACAAATGAAACTGTCGAACTTTTCTGCGGTGCAAGAACAGAGGTCGGTGTTCACGCATATGCACAAACCATAAACTTTAAGACAACTTCCGATATGAAACTTTTGGAAATTAAGCAATATTTGAACCGCTATCTTCCAATGGATATAGCCATTACAGATATTGAAGAAAAACCGGAACGCTTTCACTCTTCTTTAAACGCCACATCTAAAATTTATATGTACCGTATGGCGATCGGAGAAGTTCCTAGCGTTTTTGAACGCAAATACACCTATTATTCTTTTAAAAGACCAGACGTTGATGCAATGAAACAGGCTTCTCTTTTACTTGTAGGCAGACATGATTTCAAAAAATTCTCAACGGTAAAGAAAAACAAATCTACCGTAAAAGAAATATACGACATTGACATTTATTCAGACGACGAAGAAATCCAAATCACTATACACGCCAATGATTTCCTACACAACATGGCTCGTATTGTTATCGGTACATTAATTGACATTGGACTTGGCAACCGCAAAAAAGAAGAAATTGAAGATATTTTCAATTCATCTTCTCCTGTACAGGCAAGCGTCCCATGCGACCCAAAAGGATTATATCTGCAAGAAGTGTTATATGATTAAAACAAGAAGAGGGGAATGCACTTTCGCACTCCCCTTCTCCTATCCGAGATACCTCACTAATTCATCATATCTCTTTTCCATTTCTTCATAACCGTGTTTATAAAATTCTTCCTGCTTTTCTATATTTCTTTCCAATCTGGAAATCATCATTGTTTCTGGACGAATAACAAAAATTTTACCTTCTTCTTCTAATTTTTCAATTTTGTCCAATGTTCGATTGTACATCACCGGACGTTTAATTAATGTTTTTACCAGTTCCGGATATTTTTTGTAGGCAGACTCATATAATTTTCTTTTCGCCTTTGTCACAAATTTCTTTCTGTATCCTTTGTTTTTTGTCAGAACGATAACCATTTTTCTATTACCGTATTTCATTGCCCTTCTAATCGGAATGGAATCAGACAATCCTCCATCCAAATACGGAACTCCATCTATATTTACGATAGGGGAAATCAAAGTCATACTGCTGGAAGCACGACAAATCTTCATCAATCTCTCCTTATTCACCCTGTCATCCATATATTCTGCTTTTCCTGTGATACAATTAGTTGTCACCCACTCCGTAGAAATCTCCGAATTAAAATACGTATCATAATCAAATGGAAAAATTTCATTAGGAAATTTATCAAAAATCATATCCATGTTCAACAAACTCTTTTCTTTGATAAATCTTCGTATCCCCATATAATAATCATACTCATCTTCCTGATGTATCATACACTTTTTCGTTCTTTCTATCTGCTTAGAAACATAATTCACCCCATTACATGTACCCGCAGATACACCCACAACATGAGATAAATACATATCCTTCTCCATAAGATAATCTAATACTCCTGACGTAAACACCCCTCTTACTGCTCCGCCTTCCAAAATCAAAGTTCCTTTTTTCATCTATATCACTCCCCGATTTTTGTTTTTCTAAATTATATACCCATTTTTCTTCCGTGCAAACCTCTTCTCATTATTTTTTTCTAAACTTTTTGTAAACCTTGCCATTTTACAACTCTCATGCTAAGATAAGCGGTGGAATACTATTATTAGGAAACAATATTTTAAAATAAAGGAGAATCAATTATGATTAGTGCAAATAATGTCACATTACGTCTTGGCAAAAAAGCCTTATTTGAAGATGTAAACATTAAGTTTACTGCCGGCAACTGCTACGGAATGATTGGGGCTAACGGTGCAGGAAAATCTACTTTCTTAAAAATCCTTTCAGGACAGATTGAACCGACAAGCGGTGAAGTAGTTATTTCTCCGGGCGAACGTCTTTCTTTCTTACAGCAGGACCACTTTAAATACGACGATTATCTTGTTCTTGATACCGTCATTATGGGAAATGCAAGATTATATGAAATTATGAAAGAAAAAGAAGCAATTTATGCCAAAGAAGATTTCACTGACGAAGACGGTATGAAAGCAAGTGAACTTGAAGGTGAGTTTGCTTCCATGAACGGTTGGGAAGCAGAATCCGATGCTGCCACTTTATTGAACGGGCTCGGAATCGAAACAGATTTACATTACAAATACTTAAAAGATTTGACAGGTGCTGAAAAGGTCAAAGTACTTCTTGCTCAGGCTCTATTCGGAAACCCTGACATTCTTCTTCTTGATGAGCCTACAAACCATTTGGATTTAGATGCAATCGCATGGTTGGAAGAGTTTTTAATCAACTTCGACAACACGGTTATCGTTGTATCTCACGACAGATATTTTTTAAATAAAGTCTGTACACAGATTGCTGATATTGACTATGGCAAAATCCAGCTCTATGCAGGTAACTATGATTTCTGGTATGAATCAAGTCAGTTAATCATCCGCCAGATGAAAGAAGCAAACCGCAAGAAAGAAGAAAAAATCAAAGAATTGCAGGAATTTATTTCCCGTTTCAGCGCTAACGCTTCAAAATCCAAACAGGCTACATCTCGTAAAAAAGCTCTGGAAAAAATTCAACTTGACGATATTCGCCCGTCCAGCCGTAAATATCCTTATATCGACTTTAGACCAAACCGTGAAATCGGAAACGAAGTTCTTACAGTTGAAAACCTTTCCAAAACCATTGATGGCGTAAAAGTTTTAGACAATCTTTCATTTACGATTACACGAGAAGAAAAAGTTGCTTTTGTAGGTGGAAATGAGTTTGCTAAAACGGTATTGTTTAAAATTTTAGCAGGTGAAATGGAACCTGATGAAGGTACTTATAAATGGGGTGTTACAACTACACAGGCATACTTCCCAAAAGATAGTTCCAAAGAATTTGACAATGACTATACTATCGTTGACTGGCTTACTCAGTATTCAGAAAATAAAGATGCCACTTATGTACGCGGTTTCTTAGGAAGAATGCTCTTTGCCGGAGAAGATGGTGTAAAGAAAGTAAAAGTTCTTTCCGGTGGGGAAAAAGTAAGATGTCTTTTATCTAAAATGATGATTTCAGGAGCAAACATCCTAATTTTAGATGAGCCTACCGATCACTTAGATATGGAATCCATCACTGCCTTAAACAACGGCTTAATTAAATTCCCTGGAGTAATTTTATTTGCTTCCCGTGACCATCAGATTGTGCAGACAACTGCAAATCGTATTATGGAAATCGTTCCGGGTGGTAAATTAATCGACAAAATCACGACTTATGACGAATATCTCGCAAGTGATGAAATGGCAAGAAAACGTCAAACTTACTCTATGGATAATTCCGAAGAAGATAACTAAATCATAACCACCCGTC
>NZ_BAAHSI010000030.1:0-2071 GCF_054601575.1 Faecalimonas canis
GAGGCTATCGGTTAATACCGATTTTTAGGCTCTAAATCTTAAAATACGAATCTCCCATAGAAATCAGTATTTTTAATACTTGAACTTCTTTAGGAGATTCGTATTTTTTTCTTTTCTGTATGTATTTTAGGACGCAAAAACCCCTTGACTACATTTTTGAAAGCACCCTTTTTCTAAGCAGTCTTTTCTTCGGTTTTTCCTTCAAATTTCTTGATCTCATCATGAAGAAAACGATGGTATTTATTTATATTTCTTCCAATCGCATACAGCATGAATTCTTTGTATACTTTTTCTGCTGTCCGGTAATTAAAACGGCGAAAACCGTCATTTTCTTTGATGTCTCCAAAATGTCCTTCCGTCTGAATGGAACGGATCTGCCGGTTCAAAATCCCCTTCTCGCTCTGGATATTTGCATGGGATTCTTCTTTTAAAACTTCCCATTGTTCATTGATCTTCATGACTTTATTTTTCTCTGCATCTTTTTCGGCATTATATTTATAGAGACATTTTGCTTTATATCCACAGCCACTACAATCTGCACATCCATACACCTCAAATGTTTGTGTATAACCAGACTGTTCTTTTTTCTCAGTCCTGATATGATGAAGTTCTCTTCCATCATGGCAGACGTAATAAAGTTCATCCTCAAAGATCTGCGTTTTCATGTTGTAATACTTCCCAATATCTTCTGTGTACGCACGTGTTTTCCGTTTTTCATGATCCTGCAGTTTGATATAACTGGAGATTTTATGATCCTTTAAGTACAGAAGATTCTTTTCACTGCAATAACCACTGTCGGCAGTTACTTCTTCCAAAATTTCTCCAAATGCATTTTTGTGCTTTTCTAACACAGGAATCAATGTATTATAATCTGTCCGGTCATTACTTACATATGCCTGAACAATGAAATAATTCTCTACTGCTATCTGAATGTTATATGCTGCTTTTAGTTGTCCATTTAGCATATGGTCTTCTTTCATTCTCATAAAGGTAGCTTCTAAATCTGTCTTGGAATAACTGTTCCTGTCTCTTCCCATGATCTCAAAGCATTCTTTGTATCCCATCAGGCGTTCACCGCAGGCTTCCAGTTCCTCATATAATTGCTGGATTTCCGGTTTTTTCTTTCCTTTTCCATAAACAAACTCGATCTGTTCCTGCTCTACAATCTGAAGAAGATTTTTCTGGAGTTTCACAATCTCCAACGGAGAACAATTGTCAATTTCGATGATGGTATTATTGGATAACTTTTTATGTTTTGTCAGTTTTCGTTTCCGGTTCTTTTCAATGACATCTTTTACTTTCTCTATTCCTTCAATTACAAACATATGAGCATGAGGAATGTCATATTTGATACTATACTCATTTTCGTCGATCAGAACGTTATATTTCTGATACAACGAATCAATGGTATCCAGCAATCCTGCAAGATGATAATTGAGCGTTCCTCTCCAGACAAACGTATAGCGGTTTGCATTTGCTTCTATTTTAGTCCCATCAATAAAAAGCGACTTTAGGGTAATCAGTCCTTCTTTTTGCAGACGGCGGAGAAACTGATAGTTTAATTCATCTAATACATCAGCCGTTAGTTTTTTATTCTTAAATTCATAGAATGCATCTCTTTTTGGTTTCTGTCCTTTGGTAAGCCAGATAAACGCAAGGTCTCTTTCACATAACTCCACAATACGGTCAACAGCTCTAACTCCTCGCATGTTTGCGTAAGTAACGACAGCATACATCATAATTGGATTAAACCCGGTTCTCCCCTTATCTGAACAATTGGCTAACAAGCCAGAAAAATCTAAATCCTCCATCACTTTTTTCAGGGTATAGACTGGATCGTCGTCAGGTAAACACAATTCGAAGAAACTGAAGTTAATTTTCTGTTGCCCTAATTCAAAAAATTCGTTATAATAATCTTGTTTTAGCATAGTTCCATTATAACATGGAACGGAGAGGAGATGGTTGTCGTTAGCCATCTTTTTCTCTTTTTACGGAAAAGTTTCAGGGGCAGATTTGACTTATACGAGTCAAATCTGCCCCTGTTTGGAACTATCTATTTCCCGACAGCCCC